>JBAQUK010000216.1:0-6499 GCA_049297455.1 Desulfosalsimonadaceae bacterium
GCTCCGCCACCGGCACTGTGAGTGTCGCTATATCTTCCACCACTATAGCCGTCTGCACGGATAGTCCCATTATTTTCAAGCCGGCCGCCAACGGTCAGCCTGATGCCGCCACCGCCTGCACCGCCGGCTCTACCTCCATTCGTGCTCTTACCTCCGCCGCTGCCGATCAGAGATGGGTCAACAACCGAATCATAGCCTGCGCCGCCAGGGCCGCTGGTACCATTACCACCGTTGCCACCGTGACCGCCGCCGCCACCACCATAGTTACCAGAAACGCCTTTGCCCGGCCCTTGATCGGTGGTATATCCGCGACCGCTCACATCTATCAACGAGCTTTCATCAATCGTTACATCGTTAGTGATGCTTAGTGCTAAAGTATTAACCTGTGCCGTGCTATTGCTGGTGTGCGTGATCTTTGCGCCGTTAATAAGGGAAATGCTCTCGAAATGATGAGCGCCGTTTATCGTAAGTGTATAGGCTCCATCAACAGTGATCGGCTGGCCATCATAGGTTGTATCTTCTGCATTAATGGTTGTATTCGAGGAAATGACGGCTGCCGCTGACACCTCCGCCGTGGAGATGATGGCAAAAAGAAATAAAAAAGCGATACGGAGAATATCCCTGAAAGATATTTTCTGATTAACAACTGACTTATTCATTAAGAAATAGTTAACTTTCATAAAATCCTCTCAATGGTTTATTCTTTAAGATATTCCGTAAGTCGCTATATAAAAAAATTTGTAGCTTGTAGCTCCGCAAGCCGCCCGGCTCAGCAATGTTTTAATGCCCTCACGGACTGCATTTATTAACGGTTTTTTCCCGATCCTGCCGGGGCGCGATAGAAAGGGCAACGTCCTTTAAAAATCCGCTGTAACCGTTCAGCCCCCCGGACAGATAAAACACATTGATTAATCCTGATTTTTTTACTGATTTTTCATATTCGTCATATCCGGTCCCGTCTTTGTTAAAAATCAACACACAAATAAATGGATTTCGGTTCTGTGCCGCAACAACGGGGCTGATTGTTTTTGTATCTATTGTTTTCAGATGTTTACATTCAGGGAAGAATTCATTGGAATCTATGGTGGATTCAGTTGAAATGGACATTGTGATAAATCCTTCATAATCCTTTTCCAGGTAAACCTCCCGGGAAGAAATCCGATTCAACCGGTTAACCGAAAAAAGATCCCCTTCAAACTCCATCCCTTTATCTTTCCAGGCAGTTAATCCACCCCATAAAATGGACACATTAAATCCGCCTTCCTTCAGTTTTTTACACTCGTTTTCAAGTTGATTATAATTAAATCCATTATTTACAAGAACAATCGGCGTTTTCTTAAGAAACGGTTTTGTCTTAATGGAATAAAGGGGCACGTTCATGGATCCGGGAATGTGTATTTTGGTGTATTCATCCTGATTTCTTACATCAATGAAGGCAACATCCCGTTTTTGTTTAATTTTATATAAAACCGAATCTATTGAAACAGCAAAGGACAGATCATGCGTTTTACGTTTTGCAACTTTTTGGTCAGGAGGCGGTTGCGACTGCTCAGCAAATAAACATGTGGCGCATATCATTAAAACTATTTGAATCAGTAATATTTTTTTCAAAATGCACATATACCTTTTATGGCGCCGGGTGGTTCGGCGGTGTAAAGTCAGCCGTCCACCGCGCAAATCCCTTGCTCACCGACACCTCGTCCATGTATCCGCCAAAATTATACCCATCGTAATTCGTATACAACCGCCCCAGCACCAGTCCATCGGACTCCGAGTTGATCGATCCGGTGCAGGTTTTGCTGACCTTCATCACACCGTCCACATAAATCTTCACCGTATTCCCGAACCGCACCACCGCCAGATGGTTCCACCGGCCCACCGCAGGCGTTAACCCCGTATCCATCCACCCCGTCGCCGGACTGTACCACTGCAACGTACCGTTATAAATATTCATCAAATATCCGCCGACACTGGCCTTGCTCGCGCTGAATACACCATCAAACGCATCCGGCACACTCGCAAAATTCACCCACAAATCAATCGTGAAATCGCCGGTCCCGAAATTCCAGTCGCTGCTGCTGGCTGCCTTTAAATAATCCCCAGTTCCGTCAAATGACATCGCCGTACTTCCGCCGAACATGGACGAACCGGCATGCTGCGTGTTTCCGGATACCGTCACCGTTCGTGCGACAGGCGAACTGTCCGTAAACACCGTGCTGCCGTCAGTCGTGTCCGAATACATATACAGCTTGCTCTTGCTCAACAGCGTATCCGGACGGGAAGCCGCATCCGACGGGGAGGTGTAAGACTCATTCACCTCATTCCCGTCATTCACTCCGTCATTGTCCGCATCCGCATCTTTTAAGTTGTTTAACCCGTCTCCGTCATAATCCGTATTCCAGTCGATCCCCCAATAGGCCAGCTCAGCTCCGTCATTGATCCCGTCTCCGTCCGTATCGGCCAGAAGACAATTCGTACCATATATAATGATTTCATCCGTGTCCGTGATGCCATCCAGGTCATAATCCCCGCTCTGCGCCGGGTGGTTCGGCGGCGTAAAGTCAGCCGTCCACCGCGCAAATCCCTTGCTCACCGACACCTCGTCCATGTATCCGCCAAAATAATACCCGTCATAATTCGTAAAGTAACGCCCCATCACCAGTCCATCGGACTCCGAGTTGATCGATCCGGTGCAGGCCTTGCTCACCTTCATCACACCATCTACGTAAACCTTCACCGTGTTCCCGAACCGCACCACCGCCAGATGGTTCCACCGGCCCACCGCAGGCGTTAACCCCGTATCCATCCAACCCGTCGCCGGACTGTACCACTGCAACGTTCCATAAATAGCCATCAGGTATCCGGTGGCCGTCCCGGATTTGCATGTGCTGAATACCCCGTCAAGCAGGTCCGGCGCACTCGCAAAATTCACCCACAAATCAATCGTGAAATCCCCGGTCCCGAAATTCCAGTCGCTGCTGCCGGCTGCCTTTAAATAATCACCCGCTCCGTCAAATGACATCGCCGTACTGTTATCAAATTTTACTGAATCTCCATGATGGACGTCACCATATTTGGTTACTGCATGATTATATGTTGAACTGTCAGTGAAAACCGGATCTCCATCAGTCGTGTTTGAATAGATGAACAGATTTGCATTTGAAGGGATTGATTCATTATCGATAATTGTGATTGTTTTAATGGTTGCGGTACCGAAATCTGCATTTACCGGAGTTCCCATAGATACCAGGATCGTTTCACTCCCCTCCAACAAAGAATCGTCATTGAGTGTAAATAGTAATGTACCCGTGAGATTACCTGCCGGTATAATCAGTGTGCCATTGGACAGACCATGGTCTTTTCCACCGCCTGTAGCTGTTCCGCTTACCGTATACGGCACTGAAATTTCCTTTGAAGATGCTTTGTTCAAGCTGGCAGTTAAAGTAATACTGCCGGCATCTTCCGGCACATCCTCAAATCCTGTTTCCCAATCAATTGTCGGTTTTACCCGGTTAATTGTGACAGATCCAGGAGCATAAGCAGTCATTGAATTGTCTTCATCAGATATCGTGGCATATATGTACCAAGTGCCTTCAAACTCTGGGGCAGTCACATCCCATGCAAAAGAATCGGATGATCCGTCTGTATCTTCCTCTAAATTGTCCGCAATAAGAATCCCGTCAGCTCCGGAATTGTTATTGTCATAATAGAGTGAAATGATCGCATTGCTGTCGGGATCAAGATCATCCCAACCGATCATTACAGAATCCGAGGAGGTTTCTATGTTTTCGGAAGGCGCAATGAACAAAATTTGGGGCTCAACACCTGGCCAGCGATATAATTTTACAAAAAATGTTGCGGTTTCCATCCACACGCTCGTTGCGCCATGTTCATCCACAGCCTGAACTCTCCAGTAATACCGTGTGCTATTGTTCAGTTCTGATGAAACAGCCGTTTGTGGATTTTCAGACTCAAATTCATCAATCAAGTCTGTCAGTGTGGCATCCGAGTATACCTCAAACCGATAAACGATATTGTCCCCATCAAGGTCTATAGCCGGATTTACAGCGAGTTGAGGAGTTGATGTTTGTACCCATGCATCATTACCCGGGTTCCTGAGTGTCGGGGCCAGCGGCGAATCATTTGCCGGATTAACGAAAAATTTGCCGGTAGCCCATGAACTGTCGGAAAATTCATCATTTGAGCGAGCCCGCCAGAAGTACCAGGTGTTGCTTTCAAGCCCGCTCACATCCCATGAAGTTGAATCAACACCTTCGACAATCCCTTGTTCTGTAATTTTCGCCGGACTGTCGAAAGTGTTTATTTCATCAAGTTCAAAACTATAGGTAAGGGGAACGCCATCGGAATCTATTGAATTTGTGACCGTCAATTGCTCTTCATGGGTTGTTATTTCAATCCCGTCTTGAGGGAACAGAACTGTCGGCGCTGAAGGCGCATGGTTTACTGTTGATATGATAAAAACAGCTGGTGAGGTTTCGTTTTGAGCCCCGTGTTCATCTTCGGCAATTACTTTCCAGAAATACTGCGTTTCATTATTTAATGGGGGGGAAACCGTCCATCCGGTTGCGCCGTCTGATTCTTCTGTTATTCCTGATGCGGATGCCACCAGATCGGTCATGGCGCTATCGGAATAGACTTTAAAAGAATACGTTATTGTGTCTCTGTCCACATCCTTGCTGTTTGTTACTTCAAAATAAGGCGCAAGTGTATCCACCTGCCGGTTGTCAGCAGGACTGCTTATCTGGAATGCGCTTGGTGCATTATTTCCAGTGTTAACAAAAAAGCTGCCATAGGCCCACAGACTGTATGCAGCGCCATCAAAAGCTCGTACCCGCCAATAATATTGCTTATTGTCTTGCAGAGAGTTCAGGATTCCCCACAAAGTTGTATTGGGTGTTTCAGCAACATTCGATTCATAAGCAACGCGATCCACAAGATCCGGGTCTGAAAATACTTCAAACTCATAAGTCAGAGAATCACCATTGGGATCACTACTGTTTTCAATGACCAGTTCAGGTGTAAGAACGGTTACATCTGTGTTTTCTGCCGGGGAGAAAATTGCAGGCACACTTGGTCCGTAATCATTTTCATCAGGATTTGTGCCATTTAGAAATTCGTCAAGATCAGATATGCCATCACCGTCGAAATCACCGGTTCCGTCTTGGCTCAAATCACCAAAATGATCGATTTCCCAGGCATTCTCCATACCGTCACAATCGGAATCGGCTGTTGAACAAACTGAAATTTTGACACGTTGGCTGCTCTCTAAAACACCGTCAGAGGCTTTAAAGACAACAAAATATCTTCCGGATTGTCCCAGTGCCGGAGTCCAGTCGAAAACACCTGTTCCATCATGCAGGTCAACAAATGTCGCTCCAGCCGGCAGGGGTGAGGCGGACAGATACGGGGTGGTTCCATTGGGATCACTAGCCTGGGTTATAAAAGAAAGCTGTTCTCCTTCCACCCGGGATTTATCAGGAATAAATTGAAGAACAGGCGCCTGAGATACGGAAGACATTTCATCAAAAATAAATGTATAGGAGCCAGTGGCATTCACATCAAACAGATTGACATGATAAGACCAGTCGGAAGACTGAGGATTGGTTCTCGTTTTTGACAGCCATGCATTGTCAGGTTTTATCTGTTTACCATCGTTTCGGATAACCTGCTTAAGCACCATGTCTCCGCCAAATGGATCAGCAACTTGCGAATATATAAACCCCATGGTTGCGGGCATAGACAGTGTATAGCGAATTTCTGACCCTGATTGAATGGGAGATTCGAGGTTTGAAGAAGATGAGAGATCCGTCACCACAGTATCAGTGGATTCCGATTCATAGACTTTGTAGAGATTATTTTCTTCTGCAAGGAAATCGTTGATTCCATCCCTCCCAGGCAAGTCGACCAACACATCTTTCACAAGAAAATGAGTGTGAATATCTTCTTGTTTTATCAGAGACGTCAATTCCCCACCCAATTCATCCGAATGTGAAATATCTGCCGTAAAATCAATAAATGAACCGGATAAAGTGCAAGTCATGATCCACCGGCCGACGCTTGCTTTATTGGGTTCAAGATCCCCAAAATCAACAAGAAGGCTTTTCGATGCAGGCTCACCGTTCACTTGACTTCCTGTTAAAGCGAATCCAATCAATAGGCCTTGATTATTTTCGACTATCTTGGGCTGGGCAGAATCAATCTTGAGTTTTCGTGCGGCCCCCTCCCCATTATTTTTAATGCGAACACCAAGTGTAAATGGGATTGATGGTTCAATCGGTGTTGTAAATGCATCATCGCCAAAAACATCCTTTGTTAAGAAATAATCCAGCTCAAGCTGCGGGAGAGGTTTGACATAAATAGTGCCTGACCGAAAACCCCGGTTTTTAATTTTCCGGTAAAAAATTTTACTGGATTTTCCCATCGGACAGGGAGATTTAAAGCAAAATATTATCGATATTGATAAAAGCTATATGCGACA
>JBAQUK010000217.1:0-17270 GCA_049297455.1 Desulfosalsimonadaceae bacterium
CAAACCGGTTTACTTCTGTTGGGATCATGATGTATACTCCTTTTTTATAAATGCCCGAAATTGGACAGATACGTGGAGTATACACCATTTTTGATTTTTCCGCCGCGTAGCGGCTTCGTTCAACAAGCGGGTGGTGTGTGACCGCCTACGGCGGCCCCACACCCTTGGCGTTAAATGAAGAGATGAAGTCATTGCTGGACATTTTCCGAAAGAAATGCCCGCGCTGTTCAGATGGGAGGCTAAGTCAGCGAAATTGGATAAGGGCAACATGCGTTGACGAGAAAGGGAAACGCTACCCAGACTCGTGGACGTATTCGGAATGTGACAGATGCAAGGCAAGACTCAAAGTATTCATTAGCGGAAAGATTGAAGACCCCTCGGATGAGGAATGGGCTCAACACTGCAACACGACAGAAGCCATTTAACAAGAAAATGATAGGGACGCTCGAAGCTCGCGCCCCAGATTTACACGTTATTCTCTTTTGCTGTCCTTCGTGCGCTCCGTGGTGATTTTACCTTTGAAAAAGCCCACCATGCGCCGGGATATTAATTTTGATTGATGGGCATAGAATTTGGGGGACTGCTCATGATACCGCTTGAATGGACCATCCGCCTGCCCGGCTGGGTTGCGGAGACGGCTTCCCTGCTGCCGGGGCCGATGCCGGACCTTCTTGACCGCATGGCGTTTGTGGTTGAGCTGTCACGGCAAAATATTCGCCACCAAACCGGCGGACCGTTCGCCGCGGCGGTGTTTGACGAAAACGGCCGGTTGATCGCACCGGGAGTGAATACCGTGATGTCGTCCAACTGCTCCATTCTTCATGCGGAAATCATGGCCATTGCCCTGGCCCAAAAGGCGATGGGCCGGTATGATTTAAGCGACGGCGGGAAATTCCGTTTTGAACTCCTTGCCTCCACCGAGCCCTGCGCCATGTGTTTCGGGGCCATTCCCTGGTCGGGAATCCGGGTTCTGGTGTGCGGGGCCCGGAGCGCGGACGCACAAACCATTGGTTTTGACGAAGGCCCCAAACCGCATGACTGGGTGGGGGCCTTAAACCAAAGGGGCATTGCGGTGAAAACGGACGTGATGCGAAATGCGGCGGCAGCGGTTCTTAAAGATTATGCGGCATCCGGCGGGCAGATTTACAATCCCGGATCAACGACTTAAATATAAGGAAACAACCATCATGTTCCCCCTCTCCATTGAGACTCTTCTGGCGTTCGGCATGGCATCGGTGCTGCTGGCCCTGGCCCCCGGCCCGGACAATATTTTCGTGCTGACCCAGTCCGCCATGCACGGCAAAGCCTCCGGCCTGATAGTCACCCTCGGGCTATGCACCGGTCTGCTCGTTCACACCACCGCCGTGGCGTTCGGCGTGGCCGTCATTTTTCAGGCATCTGCTCTTGCCTTCACCCTATTGAAACTCGTCGGGGCCGGATATCTGCTGTATCTGGCCTGGCAGGCCTTCCGCGCGTCCGCGACAGTCATAAAGACAGGGACCAACGGACGGCTGAAGTTCGGCAAGCTCTACCAGCGGGGCATTATCATGAACGTCACCAACCCCAAGGTGTCGATTTTCTTTCTGGCGTTTCTCCCCCAGTTCGCGGACCCGGCCCGGGGTTCCCTGACCCTTCAGATGATATGCCTTGGCGGGGTGTTCATCCTGGCGACGGTGGTGGTTTTCGGGGGCATTGCATGGATGGCGGGCAGTCTGGGGCAATGGCTCATTAAAAACGAAAAAGCCCAGACCCTCATGAACCGGGTGGCGGGAACGGTGTTTGTGGGGTTGGCGGTGAAGCTGGCGAGTACGACAAGATAGAATCAGGGCATTTTGTCCCCGAGAATCAGCTTCTTGAACACCCCGGTGATCCACCGGGCCGGAACGCCGGTGGCGGAATATCCGATGACCGCCATCATTATATATATGAGAACCCGGCCCGAAAGCCCGATTTCGGGGGTCGAGATATGGGGCGTCAGCAAACCCGAGAAAATGATCCCCATCAGAATGCGCCATGAATCGGGCAAAAACAGAATGTAAAAAAGGATATAAGTTGGTGTTACGGGACGTTTTTTCACAATATCACCTTTTGTCACGGGATTAAAAACCATACGTTTACATCAGGCCGGACCTGTTTGGCAATGAAAAAGGTGGCCGGCCGGAATTTCGGCATGGTCCCGGAAAAACAACGAAATTTCGGGCTGCCGTCACCCTTGACGGGAATAAGGGATTCGAAAAATTTTAAAATACCACCATGCCGTTCCTCATGCTCTTGCTCTTGCTCTTAATCTTACTTTAAAATCTCAAGAATGAGAGCAAGAGCATGAGCAAGATCAAGAGCATGAAAATGGTATATTAGTAAATTTCAATTCCCTAACGGCGATGGCATTTTTTCTCATCCATACAAACACATTTCAAACACAGCAGCGTATAAACCGATGACATTCCCCTTTATCCAAAAACGATACCTGGTTACGTTCGCCATCGTCGTGCTCGTGGTGAGCCTGCTCACCACCATCAATTACGGGGACGATTTCATCACCAACATGGTCATCGGTTTCTGCCTCGCCGTATCCATGTTCTCCGTCGTGATTGTTGTCATGCGCACGTTCCGGTTCCGCTCACTGTCCGTCCGCATGACGGTGGCGGCCCTGTCCCTGACCGCCGGGGACATCCTGGGCTTTGTCATCGGCATTCTGGCCTCGGGCAAGGGGCTTGCGGAGTTTCTCCTGCCGCGCGTGGACGCGGTGATCATCGTGTTCGTGCTGGTGGATATGATCGGGTTTCTGGTCTGGTATGTCCTCTATTCCCAGGAACGCATCTCCCGGGATGCGGCAAAAATTCAGGAAGAAAAAATCCATCGCCTGACGGTGGAAAAACAGATGGTGGAAACCAACCTGAAGCTGCTTCAGGCCCAGATCGAGCCCCATTTTTTATTCAACACCCTGTCCATTATTATCGTTCTCATTGAAACCGATCCGGAAAAGGGCCGGCGCATGCTGGAGGACCTCACCAGCTACCTGCGCATCTCCCTTTGTAAAACCAGGGAAGAAGCCACCACCCTGGGACAGGAGATCGACATGGTCACCGCCTATCTCAATATTTTCAAAATCCGGATGGGGGACCGTCTGAACTTCTCCATCCAGGTGCCGGAAAATTTGAAAACCTGCCCCCTGCCCCCCATGCTCCTTCAGCCATTGGTGGAAAATTCCATTATTCACGGGCTGGAGCCCAAAATCGAGGGCGGCGATATCCAGGTCCGGGCCCACCGGATCGATAACCGGCTCATCATCGAGGTGGCGGATTCCGGCTTACGTTTTGACCCGGAAAAAAACAACGGCGATCACAAAGGATGGGGCATCGGACTCTCCAATATCCGGGAGCGGCTAGACGCCCTCTATGATGGAAAAGCCGCATTATTTTTGCAGCAGAACCCTCCCACAGGACTGAAAGTCAGCATCGAGGTGCCCGTATGAACCGGATAAAAGAGGTAAGCGCCAGAGCGGTTATCGCAGACGATGAACAACCCCTTCGGGATTTTCTGAAATCCCGGCTGAGCCGGCTGTGGCCCGGCCTGGACATCTGCGGGGAGGCGGGAAACGGCATTGAGGCCCTTTCGATGATCCGGGCACTGCGTCCGGATGTGGCGTTTCTGGATATCCGGATGCCCGGACTCACCGGCATGGAAGTGGCGAAACAGATTGAAAAAACCTGCCATGTGGTGTTCATCACGGCCTATGAGAAGTATGCGGTGGCCGCATTTGAAAGCGAGGCCGTGGATTATCTGTTAAAACCCCTGACGGAAGAGCGGCTGACAAAAACCATCCGGCGGCTTCAGGAAAAGCTGGAAACGCCGGACAGGAGTAAACCGGACCAATATCCGGACATCTCCGAAGTCGTTGACCGGGTCATGGCGGAAATGAACAAAAAAGCGGACAGAGCCTATCTGCAATGGATCAGTGTGGAAAAGGTCAAAACCATCCGGCTCATATCCGTGGAAGACATCTGCTGTTTCCACAGCAGCGAAAAATACACCACGGTGATTACCGCGGAAGGCGAATCCCTCATCAAAAAACCCATCAAGGAACTGGAGGAAGAGCTGGACCCGAACCGGTTCTGGCGCATCCACCGGGCCACCATCGTCAATGTCAACCGGATTGAAAGCATCCGTCCCACGTTGACCGGAAAATTTTCCGTCAAACTGAAAAATATCCCCCAACTCTTTCCCGTCAGCCGGACATACGCCCAACTTTTTAAAAGAATGTAGTTCCCTCCTACATTTTATCGCCGATTATTGCATTTCATCTTCAATTCCCGCATTTCGTCTCTTTTTCGTTGTTCCCCTTTTCATGACGGTGGTAGTCATGGTCCTCAATAAATTTCGCATAATAATGCCTCCAAAAATTGTGTGCGATGTTTGTGTGCGGGTAGACGACCGGCAAGGTCGTCAGAACAGATACCCTTGCCGGTTTCCCGGTTTTCCATGTGAGTAAAAAGCGAACATTCGGTCCGGTCTTTTTTTTGCCGGAAAGCGTAAACGGTGTTTACGACAGGATACATAAATTGCGATGCCATACGCGGCCCATCAAGCAAACGATACCGATAAGGAAAGGAGGTGGTGGAGAGCAACCAAAACAACCAAATACACCCCCGGCAGCAGCGTTTGTCCGCCGAAGTAAAGCGACTGATTTTTTATTCCAAGCGTCATAACCTTCACATCAAAATTACAGGAGACACATTCCATGAAAAAATTGACCCATCTTATCGTCGGCACCATGATCGTTCTTGCCCCCCTTTCCGCCTCCGCCCTCGAAGCATTGAGCGCCGATTCCATGAAAGCAGCCACCGGTCAGGCCGGTGTCAGCATCGGCATTGATGATGTGATCCTCTACCAGAACACCGGCGACACCACCTACGTCGATAATGACGGCACGGACGGCACAGCGGGCGGTGTTGAAATCACGGGCGCGGAATCCCTCCTGGCGATCAATGCGATCATCGGCGACGGCTCTGACGCCGACACCGCGGATGATCTGGTCGGCAGCGTCGCCGCGCATCTGACCAATTATGACACCATGCTCACCACTGCCGGCTATACGCTGACGCCCTCCGCCCTGACCATCGACGTGGGCACCTGCGATGTCCTGACCGCCATCTCCGCCTCCACCACCGACACCATCGGCGGCGTGGCCATCGGCCTGCCGACCCTTGAAATTTACGACGCACTGGCAAACAATGAAAAAATCATCAGCCTGGTGCAGGCCGGCGCGGCCAACGACGGCGATGAATTCATCGAAATTCAGACCACCGGCAACACCATGGCCATTCTGGGCGGCACCCTGGAAATCGCTCCCCACTAATTCATGGGATGGCATACCGGCGCCTTTTGCCGGGTATCCGTCAAAAATAGAAATTCCAGCCAAAACATCCCCTTCTTCTTCCCCCCCTCTCAACCGGAAGGGGATGTTTTATTGTCAAAACCAGGAGAGACGCCGGATGACGGCCTGCAATTTCCGGCTTTCAGCCGCCAACCGGATATGATCACGACAGGTTAAAAACCCATATGATCAAAACAGAAAAAGACGCCATGCACGGGAATCGCAGCCATTCACATCCTGCCAAACCTTTCAGGCCCGCCATGATTTCAGGATGGTGCCATCCTCTTTTCCACCATGTCCTGATGACGCTCGGGATTCTGCTGGCGGCGGCCCTGGGCCCGCCCCCGTACGCCCTTGCGCTCCAGCCTTTGTCCGAAACCGAGAGCCGCAATGTGACGGCCACCAGCGGCATGTCTTTTGCCGCAGACGACGCCATCGTGTATTTCGGCGGCGAAGCCGTCCGGTTCATCTCCGTCGGCAACAAGAATATTTTCAGCGCAACTACGGCTTCCGAAGGATATCTGTCCTTAAACGACACTGCCGGTTTGGCGACACTCGACAACACATTGTTCCAACTGGACATCGGCCGGTATCATGCGCCGGTGGAAACCTATTACGTGGCGGACAGGGTCAAAAAAGACGACGACTACCACGGGTGGCTCCGGCCGGGGCATGTGTGGCTGACCTCGGGCACCATCGACAGCACGCCGAAATTCTGGACCGTGCGGAGCGACCGGCCCCGGCCCCTGAATAACACCTATGCCGTGATCCAGGCCACAATCAACGACCTGCTGACGGATTTCGACATGACCACGACCTTAGGATTTTTCGGCGGGGAGGGTTCGGCCAGAACCCTCAGCGACCTGAGCGTCAGCGGCATCCACATGCCGGCCCTCACCGTGGGGGGCGTTGCCATGCCCGGCGCGAAACTGACCCTGTATCCGGACAACGGGTCAAGCATCAATTTCGAGCTGCGCACCCGGCTGACCATCGATGAAATCCAACTCTCCAATCCCGCCAACACCGGCTCGCCGGACCTCCTGATTTCCGGCGTCCATTTGGGGGAAGCGTTTTATAATCCAAACAATATCAATCCCCTGCCCAGCCACTGGAACGCCACCGGAACGACCACCATCGACACCTCCGCATGGGGTTCGTCTTTCACGTCCTTTATGTATGGCGGGTATTTCCTGATCGGCAACCTCAACCAGGTGGATTTCACGGACTATCTCCAGAAGGAAGTGACGGAACAGGGCACATTAACCTTTGACAGCGGCCGCCAGCTCTACGTCAAAACCGGACAAACCACCACCCCCCTTCAGTTTAAGGACGATACGCTGGATGTCCCCCTGTCGCTCACGGCAAACCCGGTCACCTTCAACATCGGCACCCGGAGCGACACCCATAACATCTGGGATACCTATATATCCTTAACCGCCGGACTCTTCGGCTCCCTGCGCATCGAGTCCCTTGCGGGCATGGGCAGGGAGTTCGGCCCCGTGGCCGTGGACGGCCTGCGGGTCAACTTTCTGGAGATCGAATTTCCCGGCGGATACCAGCGGGAATTCTTCAGGCCACCGGCCCAGGGAGGCGCCTCCCTGGGATGGTATGAAAAAGGCCGGATTTATCCCGGCCAGCTCGCATGGCTGCAAGCCAACGATGCAGCCGTACCCGATTTTGCCACCGGCGTTCTTCCGTGGCTGCTGACGCCATGATGAACCCCGGCATAAGCCGGGATTCTTTTCCGGAAAATGACAGATTAAGGATAGGCTGTAGACTATAGGCATTTAGGGCTTAAGGAATGGACTGTTCCCTTCAGCCTAATTTTCTACAGTCTATCTGCCTGCTCACAAGGAATTTAAAACATGACCCATCGCCATAGCCCCTTTATTTCATCCCGGCGGCCCGCAATTTTTAAAACCGGCCTGGTCCTGGCGGCCCTGTTGCTCCTGACGGGCGTCGCGGCCCGTCCCTCCATTGCCGAACTGAAACCCCTCAACCAGGCGGAACTGAAAGCCGTGACCGGCGGCGGGGCCGTGGATTTCTCCATCATCGGCGACACGGCCCGGATTTATTTCGACGTACACATCGAAACCTACGCGGAAATCGATTCCGTCAAGCTGGGCTACTATGAACGGCATGATTTTAGCACCCGGAAATTCCTGGCCCCGGAAGATCCCATGGTGGTGATGAGCAGCGATGAAAAAACCTTCAGGGTTTATCCGAACTGCGGCCATAACTGGCTGGGGCAGTTTGTGGGATACGGACCTGGGGCGACCTTTGATGCATTCGGAAACGTAACCAACCAGGGAACCTCCATGGGGCCCTATAATTCCTATATATACACGGAATCCGACGGGGTGACGAAGCACTATATCCCCTATACGGCCAACAGCAATTACCAGACCAAATACAACAATACTTTGGGCGAACGGTATATCGAAGGCCTTCAGGGGCTGAACAACAAAAGCCTGCTCGGGGTCGACCATTTTTCCTCTTCCCCCAGCGCGAACAACAACGTCTACGACTGGGACATCAACATCGAAAACCTCCGGCTGGGCGAGAGTCCGGAAAACCCCATGGTCATCGACGGCCTGGTGGTTCAGCTCAAATACGACGACATCACCTCCCCCAACAAAAAACTGACGGACATCATCATCGGCACCAACTGCATGGAAGGGGATTTATACGGCGACATGATCCGCATGACCGGATTCCTGAGCCCCAAACTGCCCCAGGCAGCCAGAAACGACTCCCTGGAAAACACCGGCCATTTCAGTTGGGTATTCAATGAGGCCCCAGTGCCGGTGGTCATGACCCGGGATTCCTTCCTAATGCTGGTGGACCACTACCGGTTCGAGTATTACGACCCTGATCCGGGCCTGGACGACAAATTGTATCCGGCCATCGTGGATGATCCCACCAGCAACAATATGCATACCGCCTCTTTTCTGCGCCTGGGCCTGGACCCGGACAGCCCGAATTTCGGGTTCGCTCTGGTCATGGGATACAACGAGATCGTGGCCAGTGCGTATAAACCCACCGAATTTATACATCAAAGCCTCAAAAACTGGTGGGATTGACGCCATGCATCTGATTCTTGTATTTATCATCACCGCGGGTCTGGTGTCGGGTTTCTGGACCGAGTATCAGACGCCGGACAATGAATTTTTGTTTGTGGCAGCCTCTCCGGCCCAAACCCGGATTCGGACCCGGATGGCCCCCCATACCGAACTCATGATGGAAAACGTCATCAAGCAGAACTATGACTATTCCTGCGGGTCCGCGGCCCTGGCCACCCTGCTCAACTACAGCCTGGGGGAAAACCTCACGGAAAAACAGGTGATCCACGGCATGCTCCGGCACGGGGACCTTTACCAGATCAAGAAACTCCGGGCCTTTTCCCTCTACGACATGCAGCGGCTCTGCAACGTGCTGGGATATGAGGCCCAGGGATACCGGGCCAGCCCGGAAGAGCTGAAAAATCCCGAATATTGGCCCTGCATTGTTCCCATCACATTTTACGGATACCAGCATTTTGTAGTATTCAAGGGCATTTACGGCAACCATGCAGTGGTGGCCGACCCGTTCAAGGGCAACTCCAGCTATCCCCTGTCCGAGTTTGAAACCATGTGGCATGACCGCATCATTTTCATGGTTTCCAACGGCCCGGCCCGGACAAACGGCGCAGCGCAAAAAAACGGGCATGACCGGCTCCGGCTGACGGAAAAGGACTTAAGCTATGTGCGGGAAGATACGGCGAAAGACATCATGCTCCACACGATGCCGCCCTTTGCCCTGCATCCGGACATGGAAGTGAACGATATTCCCGGCGAATGGCAATTCGGCCGTCCACCGTATTATTAAATTTGAAAGGAAAATTCATTGTCGGCACGAACATTTATCTTACCCTGCATCATGGCATTGGCCCTGATGGTTGTCCCGCTTACGGCGATGGCCGAAACACCTGCGGACCCCGAATCCCCCTCCGGGGAAACCATAACCGATCCACCGGCATCCCCGGATGCGAATGCGGAGCTGAAACGGGAAATCGAGGAACTGCGCCGCCAGGTCAATACCCTGGTGCAGGCGGCGGAGGTCCGCCAGTCCCTGGGTGAGACGGAAGCGGAAAAGCGGGAAAACGAGGAAAACATCTTAAGCGCGGCGGGCAGGGAATACACCCTGATGCAGCAGGGAAAGCTCGGTTTCGAGTACCAGCTCGCTTATTCCTATTTCCGGTATGACGCCATCCGGGAAAGCGGCGTCATCGTTCACAACAGCAACCACAATTTTAAAAACAGCTTCATCTTTGAATACCCGGTCAAAAACAACCTCACGGCGGGCTCGCGTATTCCCTTTGTTTATGAATACGACCAGATCGGGGCCGAAAACGAAAAGGATGTGACGGATTTAGGGGATGTGGCGTTTTACGCGGACTATCAGCCCATCAAATCCGGGGGGAACGTGCCATCCGTCATCCTCACCACCCAATTGACCTGCCCCATGGGCCGGAGCCCTTACGAGGTCAATCCCGAGGAGGATCTTTCCACTGGCAGCGGCGGGTATTCCGCCCTTTTCAGCGTCAACGCCAGCAAATCTCTGGACCCGGTGCTGGCTTACGGCAGCCTGGGCTATGAGCGCAATTTTTCCATTAACCACCTGGATTATAAAGTGGGGTCGTACACCATGGAAAAATATGAACCCGGGGACACCATCAGCGTGAGCTTAGGAATGGGTTTCGCCCTGTCCTACAAAACCTCCCTGTCGCTGGGGTATGCCTATGCCTTCACCCTCGACTCCAAACGGTATTACAAAGAAACGGCTCCCGTGAATTATCCGTCCACCAGCTCATCCACCATGAACATCGGCACCTCCTGGCGGATCGGCAATAACCGGCGGATCAACGTGAACCTTTCCAGCGGTCTCAGCAATGAAGGAAGCCATTCCATCAGTTGTTCATTTCCCATGGAGTTTAAACTCTGATCATGGCGCGCTGCAACAGGACCCTGCCGATTCCCTTTGTTTTCATCTTTCTGATGGCATTTTCCGGGACCGCCCACGCCGTGTTCAACGAGCAGATCGCCGTGGACGCCCGGGCCATTTCCCTGGCCAATACCTGCACCGCCGACCCGCCGGGGCTCATGTCCGTCCACTACAACCCGGCGGGCCTCTCCCTGCTGGATGAGGGGAAAACCTTCAGCAACGGGTTTGTGCTGCCCATTATCCGGCGCACGGGCAAATTGACCGCGGACCCGGATTTTGATGGGTTCATGGGAGATACCTGGGGGCCGAACGCCCCCTACAATCCGGATGACCCCCAAAGCGCCCACGGCGGTCCGGACCCCCTGGACGGCAAGGAAGGCACCAATTCCAGTCAGCGGATGTATATCCCGTTTTACGGGCCGGTGGATATGCTGTTCGGGGCCAATATGGGGCTGTCTTCCCGCAAGCCCGAGTCCAAATGGACCTTTGCCTACGCCAACTACGCCCCTTACGGCGGCGGCATGGCCCACCGGGACCCGGATGATCCCATGCGGTTTGGCTGCAAATCCGTTTACCTTCAGCACCTGATTTACGCCGCGCCCACCGCCTCCTACCGGATATCGGAAAGATTGTCCGCCGGCATCTCCGTGGGCATGGGCCAGACGGCCCTGGGTCTTGAACTGGACCAGCGGACCCCCAATGAGCTGGTGGCCATGACCCGGTCCATCGGCGACGCCACCAAGGACCTGGAAATCCCGGTGGTGTCCGAGCAGACCCTGCCGCCGCCGTTTCTGGGGGGCGGATTGGGCCCCTATGAATACAACTCAAGACTGGCCATGGACCTGCGGGACGATTTCACGCCGTCGGTGAATCTCGGGATGCTCTGGCGTCCCAAATCCTGGTTTTCCTATGGGATCACCTATCAGAGCCGCACCAAGGCGCAGATGCGGGGGGATTACACGTTTGAATACAGCGACCAGTTTCAGCGCATGGTCAACTGGAACGGGAAAACATCCATGACCCTTCAGGGCGCGGGCATGCTGGACCTGCCGGTGGTGGGGGTGCCGTATCAATCGGGCACGGTCTACGGCAACCAGTTGTTTCCCCACCGCATCCAGACCGGCATCATGGTGCGCCCGGCAAAAAAGGTCAAACTCATGCTGGACCTCCACTATGCCAAATGGTCCGATGTCTCCCGGGACTATTTCGTGTTCGACCAGGACATCCAGCTCTTCCGGCTGGCCAAGCTCATCGGTTACACCGGCGGCAACCGGGCCCTCACCGTGAAACGCGACATGAAAGACACCTTCCACTGGAGCGTGGGGGGCGAATACCGGCCCATTGATCTCCTCACCTTCCGGCTGGGGTATGAAAAACGGCCCATGTCCGCCAGGGACAATCTGTTTGACGCCCTCTATTTTCTGCCGGACATGGATTTCATCGGCACGGGGGTGGGCATCCACCTGCCCAAAAAAGTGACCGTGGACCTGGCCTTCGGCTATCTGTTCAACAGGAGCTACAAGGTGCCCGACAACACCAGCAGCAACATGAACTCCACGGAATTCACCGACATCGTATACAATCCTTATACGGGTCTGGATTACGAACAAGAGACAGAGCTTTATCTGATGTCCTTCGGCGTCACCATGCCCTTTGAGGTGCATGTGGAAATGATGAACCACCACAAAGCGGCCATCAAAAACATCATCAATAAAATCAATCCGTTTCACAAGGAAAAAAATGAATAAGCCCCGATGCGCCCTTGTGTGCCTTTTTATGGTGTTGGCCTGCCATGCCCCCTGTTCCGGGGAGCTCATCAAAGGCCTGGATTTTCACAGCCGGTGGCCGGATGCATCCCAGCGGGCCGCGGCCGTCGACCCGGACCGGAATCTTCTGTTTCTGGGGGACGGCAATATCCTGACCGTGCTGACCATGGATACGCTGACCCCGGTGTCCCGCCTGGAACTGGATGCGGATTACGGGGTCCGGGGGGTCGTCATCAATGAAAACACCCATGATCACCTTTACCTTGCCTGCGGAAAAAACGGGGTACGGATCATTGACGTGACCGACGCGGCCCACCCATTGGAAACCGCGGCCCTGACCCAGGGGGCCGCAGTCGATGCGGACGTGACCGCCGCGGATGACCCGATTTTCGGGTCCGGAATCGCTTGCCTCGGGGACCGGGTCTTTGTGGCGGACCTGTATTTCGGCCTGCGGGTGATCAATGTCTCGGACCCGGCCGCGCCGTTTCAGGAAGCGGCCTATGAGCAGACATCCGTCAATTCGGACGGGGAAATCTTTTCCGGCGGGTATGAAAACCTCGCGGTTGCGGAAATAAACGGCCGGGTCTGCGCCTTTGTCCTGGATAAATATTACGGCATGCGGGTGTTTGAAATCGGGACGAATTCGGTCTCCCATGCGGCCGACTATCCGCCCACCCCCGACACCTCCGCCCTATACGACACCAAGCCGGTCACGGATGTGGCGGTTTATGGAAACGGGCACGTCATTATCTCCGATTACGAAAACGGCCTGCTGGTGCTGAACCTGTTTTCGGATCCTGCCGCACCCGATGAATTTCACATGGCGCCGGTGAGTTATTTTGAAACCCCGGGCGCCGCATCCGGGATGTCCCTGTCCGGCAACCGGGTGTACGTGGCGGACGGCAACAGCGGGCTCCTCATAGTGGACATCACGGACCTGACCAAGCCCGCCGCCGCCGGGACCTTTGCCGCCAGCGGGGCCCACAGCGTCACCGCCCTCGGGACCATCGCCTTTGTTTCAGACGCCGAAGCAGGTCTCCGGCGCATTGACGCCGCAAATCCGTCGGCCCTTGCAGTCACCCACCGGTTCGACTCGCCGTCGGACGCGGACGGCGTTTTTGTGGACGGCGACCTGGCCTATACGGTGGACAACGACGGCCCGGATGAAGGGCTCCGGATCATCCGGCTCTCGGATACGGGGGATAACCGGCTGGTAGGTTTCTGCAAAACCCCCGGCAACGCCGGCCGCGTGCAGGTGAAGGGCGATTTTGCCTATATCGCCGACGGGCCCGCAGGGCTCACGGTCATTGATGTGACGGACCCGGCTGCACCGGCGCGGATCACCACGGCATCCGGCTCGCCCGCCGTTCAAAACGCCGTCGACATCCATATCCCGGCGGACGGCGACATCGCCTATCTGGCGGATGCGTCGGGACAGGTCATCGTCTTTGACCTCACGACCCCCTCCCAACCGGTCCAGACCGTTTCCCCGGAAACAGGCGAAACCATCCTCGCTCTTTCGGGATTTCATAGTGCAGACACCCACTACCTTTACACTGCCGGAAGCCTGGGACTGACGGCAGTCGATGTCTCGGACCCCCTTGCATCAATGGTGTTGGACACGCTCGACACGCCGGGGGACGCCAGAGATGTGTTTGTCCTGAAAAATTACGCGTATGTGGCGGACGGGGCCGCCGGGTTGACCCTGGTCAGCCTGTCCCGGCCCGACCGGCCCGATATTTTCGGAACCTATGCACTGGAGGGCGACTGCCAAGCCGTGTTTGCCGACAATGTCTACGCCCACTGCGCCAAAGGCGAATCCGGGGTGGAAGTGATCGGGATTTCCGACGAAAAAAAACCCCGGTTCACGTTTGTGACCCGGACCGACACGCCGGGGTATGCCGGGGACATTTTCGTGGCCCCCAATGACGCCGGAAGGTTCACCTTTGTGGCGGACGGCAGCGGCGGCCTGCTCGTGTTCAAACACAATGACCAGTATTCCGGCGGCATCGACGAACAGCCCTTTACCGGCAGCACCCATGACCGGGGCTGGGACCGGATTTCCTGCTTTATTTCAACCCTTTTGGATTAAAGAACCGTTTGCAATGAACAAACCCCTGTTGCACTCCCTTTGTCTTCTCGCCTGCCTGCTGTTCATCCTGCCGGCCCCTGGCCGGGCCGGAACCACCACGGTGGAAACCTCGGATATCCTGTCCATCACCATATCCCGGAACTACGTGATGGCGGGACAGGACAGCGTGCGGTTCGACTGCGTCGCAACCCTTGACCAAAGCGGCGGCCCCCCGGCGGTGGTCACCCTGAAAATCGACTATGAAGACGACCAGATCATGGATGATTCCGTGACGTTCACGTCTCCCGAAGGCCCGGAAGTCGTCCACGCCTTTGACCATGTGTTTTCAAAACCCGGATACTGGACGGCGGTCCTTTACGCCGAAATCGACGGAATCCGGCATGACCTGGACGCCGCCACCGTGAACGCGGCCAAATGGAAATTCACGGGCAACGGCACCCTGGGGGGCGTCAGCGGGGGCCTCGGGGTGGGAGGGGACGGAACGATATACGCGGGTAGCGAGGACGGCAGCCTCTATGCCGTGAATCCCGACGGCTCCCTCAAATGGATGTTCGCAACCAACGGGCCCATCGAAAGCGCCGTTGCCATCGGCCCGGACGAAACCCTGTATTTCGGATCATCGGACGGAAGCCTCTACACCGTGACGCCGGACGGTGCCCTCAAGTGGACGTTCACTACCGGCGGCCCGGTTTTCGCGTCCCCGGCCCTGAGCCGGGACGGGGAAACCGTATATGCCGCCTCCACGGACGGACGGCTCTACGCCGTAAGCGCCCGGACCGGGGCCGCCGCCTGGCCGTCGGGTTTCTCGGCTCGGAGCAAACTCATCTCCTCCCCGGTGGTGGGGTATGACGGGACCATCTATATCGGCGGACTGGACCATTTTCTCTATGCCGTGACCCCGGCTGGCGCGCTTATCTGGGAAATCGACCTCAAATCCGAAATCCACGGGTCTCCGGCCCTGGACGGGGATGGAATCATCTATGTGGGCACCAGCCGGTTCGGGGGGGCCAAGGATGGGTCCAACCGCCTGGTCGCGGTTTATCCCCACGGGGCTGAGAAATGGGGCGTTTCCGTTGACAGCGGGTTTGCGTCGGCCCCGGTGGTGGATTCATCCGGGACCATCCTGGCCGCCTCATACGACAACAAGGTATATGCCTTTGACCGGAACGGCGGCCAGTTGTGGATCTTCAACAAATTTACGGATGAATCCTTAGGCTCTCCCGCCATCGCCGCCACCGACCTGGATGACCTGACCAATCTGGTGTATACCGCCTCCCGGGACGGCATGATCTACGCCTTAAACTTGGATGAGACGGATTATCTGACGGGACGGGAGATCGTCTGGCAGTATGATCTGGGCATGCCGGTCACAGCGTGCTCGCCGACGGTGGATAACGGCTCGGTTTACATCGGCACGGCAAAAGACAACCGTGGGGAATTGTGGGCATTTGCCGCCGAGCCGGTGGAATTTGACGAAACACCCCAGGCTGCGGCAAAAACCGACGCCCCCTGGCCCCTGGCCCGGGGGAACCTGCGGAACACGGGAACCACCCCCGTCACCCCGGACACCTTGGCGCCAATGGTCACATCCACTGATCCGGCCAACGGGGCCGTGGATTTTGATACCGCCCGGACATCCATCACCGCCACCTTTTCCGTGCCCATGGACCCGGACCTGATCTATGTGCCCGCCACGGAAACCAGCGATGGATTCATCGGGTTCACGGTGACGCCCCTGTATCATCCGAAAACAGACAGCGAGACCGAAACCGCGACCCTGGTGGAAGCGGAGCCCGAAGATTTTGAAATCCGGTGGATTTCCGACCGGCAGGTGGAGCTGGTCCTTCCCGCCGGGGTCGCATTTCAGAAAGACACCCTCTATACTGCGACGATTCAGACAAAAACTGCGGAAAGTACCGGGGACGAAAGAAAACGCCTGCTGTCCGCCCACACTTGGACCTTCAGCGGGGGCACAAAGGAAACCGTGCATTATTCCGGGGACCGGGGATGTTTTATCAGAAGCGCTTCAGAAGAGTAGTTTGATTTTTTATTAATATATTCAAATTATTAAAGGAATATTAATTATGA
Source organism: Desulfosalsimonadaceae bacterium (assembly GCA_049297455.1). Classification (GTDB taxonomy): domain Bacteria; phylum Desulfobacterota; class Desulfobacteria; order Desulfobacterales; family Desulfosalsimonadaceae; genus SURF-3. Next base: position 16,307 of record JBAQUK010000217.1, read on the forward strand.
AATCGTGCCGTTTGCGCCTCTTATGGTGTCTGTTGCTGGTGGTGAGTATCGGTATGCCTGCCTGCCTGGAAAAAAAACAGGGAAAAGTGATTATTTCCCATCAGGAATTCATTTTAAGGAAGGATAGCGACCATTCATATGCTATTGATGCCAAAGGCAGAATAAAAAATGTCGGGGAAGTGGACGTTAAAAATATTGTGGTGACGGGTTACTGCCGGTCCTGCGGTGAAGTCATGATCGCAAAAAAATGGTTTGTGGGGGCTGAAAAAATGCCGGAACAAAAGGACACCATCAGCCGACTGACCGCGGGGGACGAAACGGAATTCCATTTTAAGGGGGTGGCGGATCTGTATTCGGAAAAAGGCGCGCCTGCCCCGGCCCTGCCGGACCAGCTTGAAGCGGTGGTGGAATCTTTTGAGACAGCGGACAACTAAAAGGAGACGAAATGACCGAACCCTTTGAAGCGGGTAATGAAACCATCCTTTTTGTGGATGACGACCGGATGGTATTGCTTGTGGGCCGGGAAATGCTGGCCGAACTCGGCTATCAGGTGATCGCCGCCGACAATGGCGACGATGCCCTGAAGATTTTTGCGTCCGGATATGACCGGATCGATCTGGTGATTCTGGATCTGATCATGCCGAAACTCGGGGGCGGGGAAACCTATGACCGGCTCAGGGCCATTGATCCGGATGTGCGGACCCTCCTGTCCACCGGGTATGACATTGACGGCGAGGCCAGCGAAATTCTCCGGAAAGGCTGCAATGGATTCATTCAAAAACCCTTTGGAATCGAAGAGTTGTCCGCCAAAATACGGGAAGTGCTGAAGGGGTAATACCCTTCATTCTGGCTTCTGAATTCTGTCTCCTGAATACCTGAGCAGTTACAAAACCGGAAGGTTAAAAATACACGGGCATAATGATATGATCATTGAAATGGATTCCATTCAGATACCGGTTCTTGC
>JBAQUK010000218.1:0-4239 GCA_049297455.1 Desulfosalsimonadaceae bacterium
CATCTTCGGTGGCAAAAAATGTTCCATTGTGGATAACAAAAGCCGGATTTCAGCCATTGGCGGTTACGCCGGAACATGCGCAACTGGCGGGAAGCTGGGACGTTGTTCATCGCGATCCGTTTGACCGAATGCTGGCGGCCCCGGCCAAATTGGAAGGGATGGATTTTGCGACCGTTGACACGGTTATGGAAATATTCCCGATTAAGATTCTTTCCAATACATAAAAGAACATCATACCTTGATTTGTCATTTGGCATCGCCGGGGAACCCGCCGCCTGGAGTGGTAATGTCTGCTGGTTGCAGAACGCAAAACGCCTGAGTCCGGCCGCCAGCGACAAATTTTTTTTGGATGAGGAGATGAGATGATTACATCCTATACCGCCAAATACAACAAAATAGAATCAGGCTATATGGGCCAGTTGGTAGAGTGGCCGGAAGTGGTTACGGAGGGTAAAGATATTGAAGAATGCCGGGCGATGCTGAGAGACGCGCTGAATGAAATGATTGCCGCTTATAATCAGCAGAAAAAAGAAATCCCGGAAGGTAATGCCTTGATCGAACAGGTTTCGGCAGAGGTGGGTTGTGACCGTAAAACGGCTTGATCTGATTCGGTATTTTAAGGAGAATGGGTTTTATCTTTTGCGCGAAGGATCAAACCATGCAATTTTTACAAATGACATCAAGACGATACCTGTGAAACGCCATCGACAATTTGACAGGACTACGGCAAATGAATTGTGCAAACAGGCTGGATTAAAGCCTAAATTTTAAAGGCATGGGAAGGTGGAGGCGGGCTGATCGGATGAAAAAAGTTCTCATTACCGGTGTATACGGATTTATCGGCCGCCATGCGGCGAAATATTACTGCTTCAAAGGGTTGTCCTCATTTGCCCGGTTGACTTTTTGTCACTCTGATATTAGACTAGTCGTAAACCAGTTTAAGGAGAAACAGGATGGAAACCATCGGTGCATATGAGGCAAAAACGCATCTTCCCAAATTGCTTGAGCGCGTCAGCAAGGGGGAGCGGATCACCATCACCCGGCACGGGGTGCCGGTGGCGCTCTTGCTTCCTCCTGATTGCCAACAAAGAACAAATCCAGCAAAAATTATTGATGAATTGCGGAATTTCCGGAAGCAGTTTCGCATAGACGGGTTAAGCTTGAAAGAGATGATCGAGGAAGGAATGCGCTGAATTGGATAAACGGTTTGTCATTGATAATTCCGTGGTGATGGCCTGGTGCTTTGAGGATGAGATCAGTCCCTATGCAGACTTCGTTTTAGGCAGTCTGAAAAATATGACCGCTATTGTCCCCTCTATTTGGCCGTTGGAGGTCGGCAATGTATTGACGGTCGTTGAACGGAAAAAACGCCTCAACGAGGCCGCCAGCAACAAATTTATTGCCCTTCTTTCAGAACTGCCCATAATCGTGGATCAGGAGCCTCCGGAAAGAATGCTTCGGGAGATTTTGTCGCTGGCACGAAAAAATCAGCTTTCAACTTATGATGCTTCATATCTTGATCTTGCAATGAAACGGGGACTGCCTATAGCCACTCTTGATGACCGGTTAATTGCAGCAGCCAAGCAGAATGATGTGAGGGTAATGGCTGCAAACCTTGATTTGTGATTAAAGGATTTTTCCCTCTGGATACTGCTTATATAACATATGATCAGGTGCTGACCTGATGAAAAAAGTTCTCATTATCGGTGCATACGGGTTTATTGGCCGCGCTTCAAGGTTCATGGATATGTGGACGCCCGCATGGGTAATCCGGAATATTATAAAGCGTCTCCTTCGTAAAGATGTGTTGCTTGCGAGATTCTTTTCAGAACATCAGGTGGATATTTTGTCTCACGCCGGGTTTGCCGTTTCTCACACGGGTTTGCCATTTCTTTGCTGGATTCCGGATCTTTTCCGTATTTTCATTTACCCAACCAGTTTTGGGCCCATAAAAATCACCGGCAGGTTGTTGAGGCGTTGCGGACATTGAAGAGCAGCGGGAGGGAAATCCTTGTTGTGGCTACTGGTAACACGCAAGATCTCCGGCAGCCTGGATTTTATGAATCCTTGATGGACACGGTGAAAGGCTATGGCCTGTCTGAAAATTTCAAATCCCTGGGCATTGTTCCGTTTAAGGATCTTATGGCGTTGATGTGGCATTCTGTCGCCGTTATCAATCCTTCTTTTTTTGAAGGGTGGAGCACCACGGTGGAAGAGGCCAAAAGCATGGGGAAAAAGGTGATTTTGTCCGATATTCCGGTCCACCGGGAGCAAAACCCCGAACGCGGGGTTTTTGTAAACCCCAATGATCCGGAACAAATGGCTGCACCCCTTGAAACAGCGCTTCTGGAAGTTGATGTTGAAGCAGAAAAGCAATATGCTGAAAAGGCGGAGAGGGATTTGCCGCAACGCCGCGCGGCATTTGGCAGGTACTATCAGGAGATTGTGCTGGGGATATTAAGTGGGACGCAACCTATAATGGAGAATCAGAATGGATGAAATCAATGAAAATAATGAAATCAGCGATAACAGCCCATCCGAAACGCCGGACAATGTCCTGATTCCGGAGATCGTGGAGGATGACCCGGAAGAAGGTTCTGAAGAAGCCAGTGACGAATATTTACCTGAAGAAACCGGTGATTTAATCGAAGACGCCGTCCGTTTCATCAATCTGACCGTTGCGAAAATGCTGGTTGAATATGCGCTCAAAATCGGGAACTACCTGCTGACCCGGTTTTTTAACGACGATATCGAACTGGCGAGCTCAACAAATCGTTATAAAAATGTCAGTTTCAGCCGGCTCTGCAAACGGCCGGATATTGCGCTGACCCGGCAGGAGATGGGTGACATGGTCCGTGTGGCGGCCCAGGTGCGTTTTTTAAAATTAATTTATATAGATATCAGCCGTCTCTGTTATACGAACCAGCGGTATTTGACCCAACTTCCCCATTCTGAGGCAAAACTGGATCTGATACTGGAATGCCTGAACGAGCCGATGCCGACCCATATCCTCTATAAGCGGGTTCAGGAAATCAAAAAAAGTTCAGTATCGCTGCCCGAAGAAACCCCGCAGGAAAAAATTATCAGCGATTATTCCGGAATCGTGAACCGGTTGATTGAAAAAGCTGTCGTGCCGGATCTCTTTTCCGATCGGGACCGGCTGTATAGCCTTGAATCAAATACCCGAACCCAGCTCAGGCAGACCGCCGTTCAGTGGATGGTAGACCTGGAAGCAAAACGCGAAAAATACCAATCTCTGATCGACCATCTGGACTATATTGCCACGCATCCGAATTCTTAAATTTCACCTGCTTGATATCAAGCAGGTGAAAAATCAACTGCCGGAAATGGCAAACAGTCATGGTTAATGGAGAGGGAATCAATATTGCCACTCTTGATGAAATGTCATTTCTCATAAGGATTTCTGGCGGGATCTATAAATGATTTGAGGTGGTATCGCAAAGGGAGGGTGACCGATGCTTTCTTTGATGCAATCACTGAAGAGGAACTGGGCCAATGGGAATAACGCCGGAACATGCGCAACTGGCGGGAAGCTGGGACGTTGTTCATCTCGATCCGTTTGATCGCATGTTGGCGGCGCAGGCCAAATTGGAAGGGATGGATTTTGCGATCGTTGCCCCTGTTATGGAAATATTCTCGATCAAGATTCTTTTTAAGAAATAAAATTCTGCACGATCAGCCCTAAAATAAAAAGGAGCAAAAATATGCAGCCAGAACAAATCATCTCTGAAATTAAAAAAATGAGTGTGTCTCAAAAATTGCTTATTGCCCAGGACATATGGGATTCCATTGCGATGGAAGGTGGAAACATCCCTATGCCTGCGTGGCAAAAAGATGAGTTGAAAAAAAGATATACTGAATACAAAAATGGAAAGGTCACGCTTCATGCTTGGCAGGAAGTTCATGCCAGACTTCGGGAAATTTAGATATGGAGCTGCGTTACACCGACAGAGCCCTTGCCGATCTTGAGATCGCTTTTCAATGGTATGAAACACAGCGCCGGAGGTTAGGCTTTGAATTTCTGGATTGTGTGGAAGCATCAATTGAGACAATTCAACAGATGCCTGAGCTATTTGCCAGGCATCATGAATATTTCAGGCGGGCCTTGGTGCGTCGATTTCCTTTTTCTGTTTTTTATACCATCGAAGACAAGGAAATAGTCGTGCATGCTATTTTTGACAACAGACAAGATCCGGAAAAATTACCGTAAATCAAGGT
>JBAQUK010000219.1:0-7547 GCA_049297455.1 Desulfosalsimonadaceae bacterium
TCGGCATTTTCCTACAAAGGAGACTGTTATGAAGCGTCAGGCGGGGCTGGCGACGGCCCCCCATTGTCAAAAGTATAACCAACTGAATTTATATATTATTATTTCTTAGCCTGACGGCTATGGGGGAAAGAGCGCAAACGAGCAAAAAGATCAGGGTGAAACAACCTGCGATAAATATCCTATGTAAAGAATTCATGGGAACGACGTCCGGAAAAATTGTTTCAATCGATTTGGGTAACAATCATGCTGTTTCTGCTGAAAGTCCCTTGTTTTGGTGCCGCATGCGGATTCATTGCATGCGGGATGATGCATTATTTTTGAATTCCAACATGTATTTCACGAATCGGCCTGTGTGTCAACCTGAAAAAAGCCTTTGATATTGTTCGAGGTTATAGTGAACATCACAAGGGGTGTAAACAAGGTTCGGTTCTTTTTGTCTTTTCTTCAGCTTCATCTGTGTCCCGAAGATGAGGCACTATCCTGTCCCGAATGAGTATTCCCGGTTCCCGATAGCCATATTCGTATTTCTTATAGTTTCTTTTGGGGATGTTGAGTTCCTGAGCTGCTTACCCCGAAGTCAAACCACATTTTTCGCGACAATCCTTGAGCATTGCTGGTATCGAGGATAGACGCATGAGGTCGAGGTAAGTCTATCCTTGCAGTTGGCAAATGTGAAGTTCGATCCAGCAGCGGCTCACAATGTAAGGTGCAGTTTTGGGGACGGCCATGCATGAGTGCAACTGTTTTCAACAAGGGATGTCAGGTGCTTTCCGCATTATAATCAAACGACCGGGTTCCGTCACCGGGCACCGCCTGCCCGGTATACTGGTTCAGATTGTTGGCGGTGGAGCCGCCGGTATTTGCCGAGAGGATAGAAAGCAAAGCGTCGGGGAAAAAGGGCGGCCTCTAAAAAAATCTTGACACCACGGCAGCATTTGTTTATTAGAAAAAATATTGGTCGGACCACCGGTTCAATGGTCCATTTCTCATTTAAACTGTTTATTCAGCAGAAGGCCGTGTGTTTAATTGACCGAATCAGCCCCGTTATTAAAACCCCTGAACAAAACCAAGCTCTATGAGGAGATCGTCGAGCAGCTCAAGAGCCGGATCATCCGCCGGGACATCACGCCGGGGGAAAAGCTCCCGACGGAAAGAGCCCTGGCTGAAATCCTGCAAGTCAACCGCTCAACGGTCCGGGAGGCCTTAAGAAAGCTGGAAAGCCTGGATCTCGTGGAAATCCGGCATGGGGACGGGGTGTATGTGAAAGATTACCTTGAAAGCGGAAGCCTGGAACTGGTCCACGAAATGCTTTTTAAAGACGGCCTGCTGGACCCGGCGGTGTTTCAGAACCTGCTGGACCTGAGACGGTTGCTGGTGCCGGAAATGGCCTGGTACGCGGCGCAAAAGAGAACCGAAGCGGATCTTCAGAGTCTTGAACACATCGTTTTCCGCTCGGATGAGACTATCGGCGAAAAAGATAAACGGCTCCACCATATTATTGCGCGTGCCAGCGGCAATGTGCTGTTTGTGCTGCTGCTCAACGCCTTCACCCGGCAGGCTGATCAATATTACGATCTGTATTTTAAGGATGATCAACATGCCGCTGAGTCGAAAGTTTTTCACAAAGCCGTGTATGAGGCCATCAGGGATCGTGACGCGGACAGGGCAAAGCAGGTCATGACGGATGTGCTGAACGCCGCAGAGGAAAACATGCTCAAATTGATGAAATAATTTTTACGGATCAGGCAGATAGGCAAAAAGTTTGTTTGAAAAGTCTGTATCAGGCCTGATAACAAGGCGGAAAACGGCGAAAAAGCGCAGCATAGTTGTTTATGTGAGCATTTTGAGCCGTTTGACAACGCAGTTAGCGGGCCTCAGACGGGCTTTTCAAACAAACTCTTAAATCGGGTGAACGTCAAAAAACAAGGGAGGAAAATATGATGTCCAGAACATTTCAACCGGATTGGTGTGAAAAACCCCCGAAAAAAGGGTCCTATCGTTCCATTTTTAAATGGGGCAGCCCGAAAGAATTCAAGCACCCGAGCGACGAATGGTTTGAAATGCTTAAAGAAACCTTCGAATTAACGGATGGGGATTTTCAAAAACCCCGGATGGAAGGCAATGAAAAGGTCGTCATCAACCAGCCGATTCAGTTGACGGAAACTCAGATTCTTGCGTTTGAAGCCATTGCCGGGAAAAAGAACGTGGCGAAAGACGACTTCAGCCGGGTGAAATACAGCCACGGCAAGACCGTGGACGAAGCCATGGATTTGCGGCAGAACCGGGTCCGGTGCGTGCCGGACATTGTGGTCCATCCCCGCAATAAAGAAGACGTGCGCAAGATCGTGGCCTACTGCAATGATCAGAAAATCCCCGTGTACGTGTTCGGCGGCGGGTCATCGGTGACCTTCGGGTTAAACACCCCCAAATCCGGCGTCATGCTGGTCATGAGCACCCATATGAATAACCTGCTGGCGGTGAATGAGCTGAACCAGACCGCCACCGTCCAGCCCGGTATGTTCGGTCCGGCCTATGAAGAGGCCTTGAATCATGCACCGAAAAAATTCAAAGTACGCCATCGCTATACCTGCGGCCATTTCCCCCAGTCCTTTGAATTCTCCTCCGTGGGCGGGTGGGTGGTGACCTTAGGTTCCGGCCAGGCGTCCACCTATTATGGGGACGCCTATGATCTCGTGTTCGCCCAGGAATACGTCACCCCCGCAGGAAATTTTAAAACCCTGGAATATCCGGCCACCGCCACCGGCCCGAAAATAAACGACATCATGAAAGGCAGCGAAGGGTCTTTCGGCATTCTGGTGGAAGTCACCATGAAGATTTTCCGTTATATGCCGAAAAACCGTCAGCGCTTCGGGTTTATGTTCGGCTCCTGGGAGAATGCCGTGGCCGCCAGCCGGGAAATTATTCAGGGGGAATTCGGCCGGCCCGCTGTGTTCCGCATATCCGACCCGGAAGAGACCGAGGTGGGATTAAAGCTTTTCGGCATCCACGGCACGCCCGTCGACACCATCATGAAATTCCGGGGATATAAACCCATGGAGCGGTGCCTGTGCATGGGATGGTCGGAAGGGGAAAAAGGCTTTGCCGAGCATGTCGGCGACCAGGTGACGAAAATCTGCCGCCAATACGGCGCCATGACCCTCTCCGGGTATGCCACCCGGAAATGGGAGAAAACCCGGTACAAGGAACCCTATATGCGGGAAGACCTTATGGATTACGGGGTGATTATCGATACCGTGGAATCCGGCGTGACCTGGGCAAACCTTCACCGCCTGCACGAAGGGGTTCGGGCGTATATTAAAAATCGTCCGGAAACCATTTGCATGACCCATGCCTCGCATTTTTACCCCCAGGGCACCAACCTGTATTTTATCTTTATTCTGAAAATGGTGGACCTGAAGGAATACCGGAAACTTCACGATGGGGTCTTAAACGCCATTCTCAAACACGGCGGTTCCATCAGTCACCATCACGGGGTCGGCAAATTGTTCGCGCCGCTTATGGAAAAACATCTGGGGCCGGAGCAGATGGCAATTCTCCGGACCTTGAAAAATCATTTCGATCCCAATAATATTATGAATCCCGGCGGGCACTTGGGCCTTGATCTGCCGGAAAAATAATTCACGTGAAGGGAGTATCTTCTGATGGGTGAAAATATAACAAAAAAAGATGCGCTCATTTTAACCATTGATGCCGGCACCCAGTCCATCCGGGCGGCCCTGGTGGATCTTTCGGGCAATATCACGGATATGGTGAAAACCCCCATTGAACCGTATTTTTCCGCGCATCCGGGATGGGCGGAACAGGAGCCGGAATATTACTGGGACATGCTTTCCCGCACCTGCCGGGATCTTTGGACGAAAACCGGGGATGTGCAGACCCGGATTGCCGGGGTCAGCGTCACCACCCAGCGGGCGACGGTGGTCAATGTGGATGAAAACGGGCGGTCCCTGCGCCCGGCCATTGTCTGGCTGGACCAGCGGAAAGCCGATGGGAGCAAAATCCTCCCTTCCGTGATCCGCCCTTTTGTAAAGCGCGTTAAACTTTTGAAATTTGTGAATGATATCATCGAGTCCTGCCAAATCAACTGGATGAAACAAAACCAGCCGGAAATATGGGAAAAAACCCATAAATACCTGCTGCTGTCGGGATATTTTAATTTTAAGCTCACCGGCGAATTCTCCGATTCCATCGGCAGCAATGTCGGATACCTGCCCATCAACCCCAGAACCTATGAATGGGCGGGGCCCTATGACCTGAAATGGAAGATGTTTCCGGTGGAGCGCGCCAAACTGCCCCATCTGGTCAAGCCGGGGGAAGTTCTGGGCCGTATCACCGCCACCGCATGCCTGGAAACCGGCATCCCGCAAGGGCTTCCAGTGATCGCCGCAGCTAGCGACAAGGCCTGTGAAGTGCTCGGGGCAGGGTGCCTGACCCCGGAAATCGCCTGCCTGAGCTTCGGCACCATCGCCACGGTCAATACCGCCATCCAGCGGTATGTGGAACTGCGGCCGATTGTCCCGCCGTATCCGGCGGCGGTGCCGGATCAATATTATACGGAAGTCGCCATTATGCGGGGGTTCTGGATGGTCACCTGGTTTAAGGAGCAGTTCGGACTTAAGGAAAAACTTGAGGCCGAAGGCGCAGGGGTGACCCCTGAAATGCTGTTTGAACGCATCATCCGTGAGGTGCCGCCGGGTTCCATGGGTCTGGTGCTTCAGCCCCACTGGTCGCCGGGGCCCCATATGGAGCAGTGCGCCAAAGGCTCCATTATCGGGTTCGGTGATGTCCATACCCGGGGCCATCTGTATCGGGCCATGATCGAAGGATTGATTTACGGATTAAAAGAGGGGGCCGTACTCACGGAAAAGAAAAACAAAGTGCCCATCACGCGCCTTCGCATATCCGGCGGCGGATCCATGAGCGATACGGCCATGCAGATCGCGGCGGATGTTTTCGGCATTCCGGCCGAGCGGCCCCTGACCCATGAAACATCGGCCATCGGCGCGGCAATTGACGCGGCGGTGGGGCTCGGCCTGTTCCCCGATTTTCCGTCAGCGGCCAAGGCGATGACCGGCGTCAAACAGGTGTTTGAGCCAATACCGGAAAACTGCCGGATCTACAAAAACCTGTATGAGAATGTGTATACCAAAATATCCGCGAAACTGATGCCCCTGTACCGGGAGATTCAACAGATCACGGGATATCCGGAGTGAAAAAAAAGATGAATGATGAGAGCTGAATGATGAATGGGATTATGATGTAAAAATTTCCGCCAGGCGCTGATCCGCCCAGCTCGTGAGGCGGAAGTCCTTCAGATAGCCGCAGTGGCCGCCGTACCGGGTGGTTTCAATGCGGAGGCAGGAGGGTCGGGCCAGGTGCTTGAGATCTGCGGCGGGAATCACCGGATCATCCATGCTTGAGATGATGGATGCGGGTACGGTCAAATCCGCCAGCCGGTTCCCGGTGATGGCGTAGCCGTTCAGGTAGGTTGAGAGATCCGGATATTCCGTGCAGTGCCGGACGAAATAATCGGTCATTTCCCGGATATTCCGGAATTCGCCGATACGGGAGAGCGCTTGGTTATCCGGAAAAAACCGGCGCTTGACCGCAAGGGACCGGCGCCATTTTTTCATGAAATATTTTTCATAAACCGGCAGTCCGGTTTCCATGGCGATGAGCGTGCTGGGGGGATGCAGAACCGGGCAGATGGCCACGGTTTGATCCAGCCGGATGTCGGCTTTCGGCGCCCGGACCGTCACCCGCAGGGCGAAATTGCCTCCCAGGGAAAATCCCGCCAAGAGCAGCCGTCTGTGGGGAAAGCGGGTTTCAATCTGCTTCACCGCGCCCACCACCTCATCAATGCGGCAGGAATGAAACAGTTCTTCGTTTAAATGATGGGACGTCCCGTGATCCCGCAGGTTCAGCCTGAAAATATTCATTCCCCGGTTCCACAAAAATCCGGCGGCGGATACGACATAGGAAGAATCCACGCTGCCTTCCCAGCCGTGAATGAGAATGCACAGATCCCTTTCTCTTGGTGCATGCCCGGCATTGTGGCCGGAATGGTATCCCAAGAGCCGGACCCCTTCCCCGCAGTCGAGAATATGGGGGAATGCTGCTTTGAGCATTCCCTTTGACCTCCGGGCGACAAATGGCCGCCGCAGTTTGATGCTGTTTAAAATGGATTGGGTGTGGCGGTTGCGGAGAAGTAACGGGGGGTGAAAATCGTTCATACTTTCATTACCGGAAAAATCCGTATTCATTTGTTCTCTTTCTTATTTTTCTTTTGGAAACACCATTTTGCCGCTGGCGGACACGTCATAGCCGGTAAAGGGCTCCGCAATTTTTTTAAATTCCGCATCCAGCAGCAAACTGATAAACGACTGGACCCCTTTGTCGAAAAACCGCTCTTTGGTGATCAGCAGGTCATAGCGTTCCCACCTGAGCGGAATAAAATCCAGATCCAGAAGCGTGGCCACGGGCCGGATGCCGGGCCCGAAATGGGCGCGCCCGGCCAGCACCTCAAGCCCCACTTCCATGTGGCTGTTGACCTCATGGGTATATCCGTCGATTTTTTCCGGATTGGCGCCCGCCTTAAACAGTTCCTTGTCGAACAACAGCCGGGTGCCGGTGGCAAGCGACCGGTTGACCACCCGAATATCCGGGCGATTGAGGTCTGCGATGGTGTGAATTTGCTTGGGGTTCCCTTTTTGAATCATAAACCCCTGTTCCCGCCGGCAGAAGTTGACAATCACCGGCATGCTGGTAAATTCCTGGCCCGCAAAGTCAAAATTATATTCATCCCCATTGTCCTGGAGCAGGTGGGATGTGGCGATATGGCAGAAATTCTGCCGGAGAGCTCGTAAGCCCCCCATGCTGCCCAGATTGGCGAATACGACGATTTGCCCGGCGGCTGTTTTATTAAACAGGGCAATGGTTTTATCCAGCAGCAAATCGTTGCTGCCGGTGATGATAAGCAGTCCCTCATAGGGCGGCAGGTGTTGCCGGGTCTCCGGATAGTTTAAGGTATGGGTTTCAATCCATTGTTCCACCAGATGGAGAGGGAAAAGCCATTTTCCGGTGACTTTGGATGCCGGAAGCCCTTTTTCGGCTACCAACGTGTACACCATCTTTTCATTTATACCCAGAAATTCAGCGACTTCCTTGGTGGACAGCAGTTTTTTGTTCAATCCCGCCTCCTTTTCAAGCAGCCGTATAATCGTTTCCTGAACATTTATATCCACTTTCTTTGATTTTAAATAACTGGGGTATGCACTTGACTAAGGTTGTACCCATATATAGGGTTCTTGAATATCGAGAGACCTCAACATGTATGGTGAACCTTGGTAAAGTGCATAGCCCAGTTAAATAATTTGTTGAACGAAGCCGCTACGCGGCGGAAAAATCAAAAATGGTGTATACTCCACGTATCTGTCCAATTTCGGGCATTTATAAAAAAGGAGTATACCATGAACCCAACAGAAGTAAATCGATTTACCGAACTTTATCAACACCACCTGAGATTA
>JBAQUK010000220.1:0-7694 GCA_049297455.1 Desulfosalsimonadaceae bacterium
TCGTCTTCGGCTCCTCAACGTACAAACTGTACGCCTTCGTCGCCTCAATCCTCGCCGCCTTGATATCATCTCTGATTTGGAATTGGAATAGACCGGGCGGATTCGGCTAACATTCCGAAAGCGCGTCCGAGATGATGCGCATATGGCTTTTTTCCGCCTGGGCGATGTCCAGAAATGCGCCGGACAGAGTGGGGTCATGGGTGGTCTGATTGGCCAGGGTCCGGTAGAGATCAAAGGCGGTAAACTCCATTTCAAGGGCCAGGTCCATTACATCCTGGCAGGAAGTATCCTTTAGCGTATCCAGCACCGCCAGGCCGGACTCCAGGGATTCTCCTCCTTCAATAATGTTCCCGTCAAGGGAGGCATAAAAAGCCTCAAATGAGGCAGGCTCGGGTTCCGCATGTTTTTTGTAAAATCCGTAAATCAATTTTGCATGGGCGGTTTCAACTGCCGCCAGATTTTCAAAAACTGCTGCAAATGCTTTGTCCGGATACCGGCGGCTGATTTCCCGGTAAAAACGGTCGGCTCCTTTTTCCATATCCATGGCCAAGAGCAAAAATTCAGGCAGGGTTTTGGCCCGGTCAAAGGCTTTGACCTTCGGAAAACCATCCAGGGTCATATCGTTCCAGGCCATGATTCCGCCTTTTAAATTATAAATATTTCTGTCCGTGACCTTGCTTTCAGCGGTCATCATGGCCGCCATTTGCGACCGCCCCCCGCTTTTACAGTAAAAAATGAAATCCTTGTCCTTCGGCAGCCCGGATTGTTTTGCTTCCAGTTCCGGCAGCGGGATCAGGAGTGCGCCGGGAATGTGTTCCTGGAGATATTCCTGGGGCTGACGCACATCGATGATCACATAGTCTTCTTCCAAATGGCGGCTGATATACTGCTTGATGTATTCAGCTTCAACAATTTCAAATCCATATGTTTTCATGTTTTCAAACCAGTTTATATCTGAATTTGTTAACCACAGAGATCACAGAGACCACGGAGAAAAATGTTTGTACCAAAGCATCTCTCTGTGCACTCTGTGATCTCTGTGGTGAATCAATGCTTTAGTATTTCACGTCCGCAAAATCCACCCACCCCCCGGCTTCCACCAGCGCCCGATCATACCCGGAAATGGAAAAATCAAACGTTGCTTCCCTGCCCTCGGCCCTGACAATAAACCGGTTATTCGCAAGGTCGGTTTCGATCATGGCCGGTTTTCCTGCAAATTCCACAAACAGGCGTTCAATGTCCGCAGCCGGCAGTTCAACCGCCATCATGCCGCAATTAAACATGTTCTGCCGGAAAATCCGCGCAAAACTTTCGCCGATCACGAGATTAATATCGTTGACTTCCAAAGCCCAGGGCGCGTGTTCCCTGGACGAACCGCACCCAAAATTCGACCGGGTCACGATCACCTGTTTGCCCGCGATATCCCTTTGCGGGTCAAAGCCCTCGAATTTCAGATCCTCAAGAAGATAGGGTTTCAAGGCTTCCTTGGTGATTTCCGTCAGATACCGGGCCGGTATGATTTCATCGGTATTGATGTCAGCGCGGTCCAAAAAAAGAACCTGTCCATTAAAATTCTTCATTTTATCTGTTTACCCTTCCCTACCCGTTAAATAATGGTGAATTTACGATATGTCCGGCCACCGCCGTCGCCGCTGCCGTCGCGGGACTCATGAGATGCACCATGCCGCCCTTGCCCATTCGCCCGAAAAAATTCCGGTTGGTGGTGGATGCGCACACCTCTCCTTCGGCCAGCACACCGTTGCTCATGCCCAGACATGCCCCGCAGGTGGGGTTGGTGACGCAGAATCCGGCATCCATGAAAATCTTGATGATGCCTTCATCCAGGGCCTGCTGAAAAATGGCCGGCGTGGCCGGAGAAACCACCCCGCGCAGGGAATCACTGATTTTCCGGCCCTTCAGCACTTCCGCAGCCACGCGCAGGTCTTCAATGCGGCCGTTGGTGCACGACCCGATATATACCTGGTCCACGGGGGTTCCCTTCATCTCGGCTACCGGTTTGACCGTATCCGGCTTAAAGCCGTAGGTCACCTGGGGAGCGAGATCAGAGACATCAACGGTCATTTGCGCATCGTAGACAGCGTCCGCATCCGGCGCAAATTTCCGGAAATCCGCCAGGGCCGCCTCTTCTGACGCATACTCATCCTTGACGAAGGGCCAGAGATAATCCACCGTATGCCGGTCCGGGTAGCAGATGCCGCAGGTGCCGCCCGCCTCTATCGCCATGTTGCAAAGGGTCATGCGGGCCTCCATGCTCATGTCCGCCACCACCGGTCCCGCAAATTCAATGACCTTGTTGGTGGCGCCGTTCACCCCCAGACGTCCGATAATCGAAAGGATCACATCCTTGGCAAAAACGCCGGGTTGCAGCTTGCCTGTGATGTCAATCCGGATGGTTTTGGGATACTGAAACGCGCATACGCCTTTTAAGATGCCCACTTCCAGATCCGTGGTGCCCACTCCTGCCGCAAACGCGCCGAACGCGCCATGGGTGCAGGTGTGGGAGTCACCCATAATGATCGTGTACCCCGGCCGTACAAAGCCTTTTTCCGGAAAAATGGCATGACACACCCCGTTCCTGCCGATATCAAAAAAATCCCGGATCTGATTGCGCCGGGACCAGTCCCGCATGATTTTGCCCTGCAATGCGGTCTTGGAATCCTTGGCCGGGGTCACATGATCGATTACGGCCTTTATTTTCGCCGGATCAAACACCCGGTCCTTGCCCCGGCTCACCAGGTCATTGATGGCTACCGGTGTCGTGATTTCATGGCAGAATACCGCATCCAGCCGAATGACGTAGATATCCCCAAAAGGATTGTCCACAAAATGCGCGTCAAAAATTTTCTCAGCAACTGTCTTTCCCATCTTTTCTCCTTACAGTAACTCCTGTTATATTTTGAAATGAACAGCTTCGTAAAAATAACGGCTTCGGAGCCTCAAACCTATTTAATAAGCGACTCCAGGCCAGCCACCAGATGATCCCAGGAAAACCGGTACTGGCGGGTTCGGATATTTTCTTCAAAACGTCCGGCATTATCCTCTCTGAAAAATCGAATCACCGCATCGCTGATGGCGGACGCATCCTTTGGGGGCACCAGAAACCCGGTTTCTCCGTGCTCCACAATTTCCGGCAGACTGCCCACGGCCGTGGCCACCACCGGCTTATTGAAACCAAAGGCCATCTGCACCACCCCGCTGCCGGTAGCCGACACATAGGGCTGCACCACCAGGTCCGCCGCGGTAAAATACCGGCCCACATCCTCATTGGGAACGTACTGGTCTATGATTCGCACCTGTGATCCAATACCCAGATCCTCAATCATCTTCAGGTAAACATCCTTGTCCTTCCAGAACTCTCCCACCACCAGCAGGGTCACGGGAATTTCGGCCAGAATCTCCGGCATGGCGGCGAGCAGGTATTTCAATCCCTTATATTCTCTTACAAACCCGAAAAAAAGCAGCAGGCGGTCCTCTTTGTTTAATCCAAGCGCATCCCGACAAGTCGCGGCATCCGGCTCAGTCCCGCCAAACGCATCATAGGTGGGATGAAACCGGCGGCAAATCCGGGCATCCGGGATCATGTCCCGCAAATTGTTCTCGTCCTCAGCGGAATGCACCAGATACCCGTCGCCGGTTTTCAGCACCCACCGGGTCAGCAGCCTGTCATAGGCCTTGGATTCATGGGCCACCACATTATGACAGATAAATAAAATTTTGGCCCTCGAATGGCTTTTCACATACAGGACAATTGCCAGAAACGGCGGAGCCCAGAATGACACCCACCATGGCAGAACCACGGCATCAAAATCACCGCGCACGATTTCCCGGGCCGTCCGCAACCAGGTGGCCGGATTCATGGAATCGATGGTCCGCTGTGCGCCCGGTTCCAGGATCGGCGACAAGCTCGGATCACGGTCGCTCCTGCCCGGAAACAGCCACCCCGGATATTGCCGCTCAAACGCAAAAAACCGCACCTCATGCGGCTTTTTCAGATGCCTGTACAGCAATGTCGTATAATGGGCGATCCCTCCCCGAAACGGATAGGTCGGCCCGATCAGGGCTATTTTCATTTTATTTCAATATATTGAAAATATGACTGCCGAATCAAACCACTCATATTATTCCGAACAAAATTTTTTAATTTGAACATCTTTAAAAATACCATCATGATTGCTCGAAATGTAAACTGCACAAAGGCTCAAGTCAATTTCTTTATGTCACCGGCATCCGGCAAGGCTGGCGGTTTGAAGTATTTGACCCCCTCAAAGCGGTTGAAAAACCGGAACCGTTTGAATATGGTTATTTAAATAATTTCATATTATTATAAAAAATTGTCTGAAAACAAATCGCACATCAAACTTTTTGAAAAATAAAACCGGATACCAAAATGAGCGACCGCCCGAAAACCCCGGCCACAGGTTCAGAAACCGTCTGTCAGCGGCAACAGATAGACCGGCTCAAACAAAGCCCGTTATTTGCAGATTTAACGGCCGACGACATCAGTCAATTTATTGATTTTATATCTGAAAAAATATTTTTAAAAGATGAGTTGATCATCGAACAGGATACCCTGGGGGAATCGTTCTTTATTTTGATTGCCGGCAGCCTGAATGTGTTTCGCGTGGGCGAGTATGATGAAATGATTACCCTGGGAACTGTTCTGCCCGGCGAATGCATCGGTGAAATGGGTTTTTTCTCCGATGGCAGACGCTCCGCATCCATTGCCGCCGAGGTCGATTCCCGGCTTATTGAAATCAAATATGCGGATCTTCAAAAAGCATTTGATTTTATACCCAAATTATCCGGAAATTTCCTGAAAATCGTTACCCGGCGGCTCCACAGATCGAACCTTAAATTTCAGGACACGGTCATTCAATCCAGGCATCTGGAATCCACCTTTACGGGTTTTCGCAACCTGATTGACTTGTCCCATGTCCTGAAATTCCGTTTGGGCATTGAAGGGCTGATTGAACGGGTGGTGATGACCGCCAGCAGCGTCTTAAAAGCGGAACGGGCGTCATTGTTCCTGATGGATGCGGTTGAAGGGGAACTGTGGTCCAAAGTGGCCGAAGGCGAGTCCCACCGGGAGATCCGAATCCCTGTCGGCACCGGAATCGCCGGCTGGGTCGCCCAGAACGACCAGATGGTGAACATAAACAATGCCTACAGGGATCCCCGGTTTAACCCGGTGGTGGACAAACGCACCGGGTTCCGGACCCATTCCATTCTGTGCGGTCCGGTTAAAAACCTGGAAGGCGAAATTGTCGGCGTGATCCAGGCCATCAATAAAAAAGGCGGCGATTTTACCCAATCGGATGAAGAACTGTTTAAGGCCTTCGCCTACCAGACCGCCATTTCCGTTGAGAATTTCTACCTTTACAACAAGATGTCCACCAACTGCCGGAACATGGGTTTATTTCTGGACATTTCCATGTCCCTGTCCGAGACGCTGGAACTGACCCCTTTGATTGAAAAAATTGTTTCCATCATCACCGAACTGCTGAAAGCAGACCGCACGTCTCTTTTTCTTCTGGACAGGGATAAAAACGAACTCTGGTCAAAAGTGGCCCAGGGCGCCGGCACTTCCGAAATCCGGTTCCCCGCCGACAAGGGAATGGCGGGATATACGGTGACCACCGGGCTGACCGTCAACGTGAAAGATGCCTACGCGGATACCCGGTTCAATCCTGAATATGACCATTCCACACAATACAAAACCAAAAGCCTGCTCTGTGTGCCCCTGATCAACCGGCACGGACAGATCATCGGGGTCACCGAATCCATCAATAAAAAGACAGGACGATTCACCGGGGAAGACGAAGAATTATTAAAAGCCATTTCCTCCCAGATTGCCGTGGCCCTGGAGAATGCCCAGCTTTATGAAAAAACGCTGGACATGAAAAACTACCTGGAAAGCATTCATCAGAGCATTACCAACAGCATTGTCACCTTAGACAATCATTTTAAAATCATCACAGCCAACAAATCCGCCCTGGAATTCTTTGAAACGGATCATAGCGGCATGATTCATCAGGACATCCGCGAGATTCTGGGCGAGCGGAACAAGTCCCTGGTTGATAAACTGAATACCGTCCATGAATTACAAAAAACCGTGATGGAGGATGACATCCCGATCTGTTTGAATGGCGCTGAAAAATTCATCAATGTCAATTTTGTCCCTTTAAAGGACACCAAGGGCAAAACAAAAGGCCAGATGCTGATTTTTGAAGATATCAGCCTGAAAAAGCGCATGAAAAACACCTTAACCCGTTATATGTCCAAGGATATTGCGGAAAAGGTATTAAATGATCCCGAAAAACAGGCCCTTGGCGGCACAACGAATCAGGCGACCATCCTTTTTTCCGATATTAGCGGATTTACCGGGATTTCCGAAAAACTCTCGCCGGAACAGACCGTAGAATTCCTTAATAAATATTATACGTTAATGTTTGACATCATATTCATTCACGGCGGGGTTCTGGATAAATTCATCGGGGACGCCGTCATGGCGGTTTTCGGCGTTCCCTACACCAAAAATGATGATGCAAAACGGGCTGTGCGGACCGCCCTGGAAATGGTCAACGCGCTGGACGGGTTTAACTCTGAGATTTCATCACTCGGCATTGACCCCATCAGCATCCGGATCGGCATCGCCACCGGAAGGGTTCTGTCCGGGAATATCGGTTCGGAAAAAAGGATGGATTACACGGTAATCGGGGACGGCGTGAACGTGTCTTCCCGCCTGGAAACCTTAAACAAGCTCTACGGCACCACCATACTGATGGAAGAAAACACGAACCGGGAAATCAATGATATTTTTATCTCCCGGCCCATCGATCATGTTGTCGTGAAAGGAAGTTCCCGGCCCATTGAAATATTCGAAGCCCTGGGAGATAAAAATTACGTGGTAACGCCGGATGACAAGCAGTTTATCATGGGATTGGCCTATTACCGGCAGCGGAAATTTTCAAAAGCCCAGGAATATTTTGAACTCAGCCGGTTTAATGATGGGCCCAGCCAGACTTTTTATGAGAGATGCAGCCGGTTTATTGAAACACCGCCCCCCGAAGGCTGGGACGGTGCGTGGGTCTCGCAGCATAAATAGCGAAAACCGATTGGTTCTTTTCTAAGGAAACCCCACGGTGGTATATGTGTTGATGATGGTAATGGATAAAGCAATCACCGCTATCAATATAATAACATGATCAATCGTTAAGCCTCTTGACCTCAAAGCGTCGCTATTCTGATAGTCCTTGGTCTCCGGACTCATTTCCTTTCCAAACGTTTTACATATTCTGAGGGTCATTTTAAATCTCCTGACGCGATTTCAAAAGCGAACCACATTTTCCAAATATGGAAACCGGCAAATTGGCTTTTTGTAATATACAAAAAAATTAACATGTAAAATATCGGGCTTTGGATGATTTTTTTGTAAGGATTACCTTACATCCGGGAAGCCAATCCGATGGTTTTTCTTTCGGCCTCTGCTTTCTCCATTCTTGATTTTTCATAGAGGTGTTTTATTTTTATAACAAAGAATGACTGCCATGTAAAATGTCAAATTTTCAAAAACTTCAAGTTTTAAGCATATGCTTATTATTTGACATAATGGCCATAAAGAAATTTTTCAAGCCACACCATCTTCTAAAAAATTGCTCTTTGATAATTAAAAA
>JBAQUK010000221.1:0-1927 GCA_049297455.1 Desulfosalsimonadaceae bacterium
GTCGCATATAGCTTTTATCAATATCGATAATATTTTGCTTTAAATCTCCCTGTCCGATGGGAAAATCCAGTAAAATTTTTTACCGGAAAATTAAAAACCGGGGTTTTCGGTCAGGCACTAATTACGATGATGTTCAGGTAAAAACCAGGTCCGGGCAATATATCGACACGGATATATATATGGTCGACAGGGCAAGTCTGGCGCAATGCAATATTCGCGACATTTCTGAACGAAAACGGTCGGAGGAAGCACTTAAAGAAGAGAAAACGTTTATTGAAAATGCACTAAATACAATGAAAGACGTCTTCTTTGTTTTTGATTTAAAAGGAAGATTCCTCAGGTGGAATAAGACGATGAAAACGGTCACAGGCTACCTTGATACGGAAATTGCCTTGATGACGGCTGTGGATTTCTTTTTGGAGGATGACAAAGATCGGGCATCCGAAGCCATTCGGGAGGGGATCAGGAGAGGCAGTGCCAGTTTTGATGCAATCATCGTTACCAAAGAGGGAAGGCAAATCCCTTATGAATTCAGTGCGGCGCTACTGCGTAATACTCAAGGTAAACCCATAGGTATCAGCGGCGTCGGCAGAGACATTACCGAGCATCGAAAGCTTGAAGCCCAACTTCGGCACTCCCAGAAGATGGAGGCAGTCGGTACGCTGGCAGGTGGAATTGCCCATGATTTCAATAATATCCTTAATATCATCATGGGGTATGGCGTCATGGTCATGGACACGTTGAGCGCCGGCAGCCCTGCAATGGAAGATATGAATGAGGTGCTCACTGCTGCCGACAGGGCGGCGGATCTCACCAAAAGGCTGCTTGTCTTCAGCAGAAAAAAGATTGCTGAAGTGAAGTCCGTTAATATCAATGAGCTTATCCTTGGCTTGAAGAAATTGCTTGTCCGGATTATCAGAGAGAGTATCGAATTTAATTTGGACCTTGCGGACAGGCCCTTGATCGTGCCGGCTGACGCCGGAGAGATAGAACAGGTTCTGATAAACCTTGCCGCAAACGCCAGGGACGCAATGCCGGAGGGCGGACGGCTGAGGATCGGCACCGGGCTTGCAGAAGTGGATGAAGAATCTGTTGCGGCTTATGGATATGGAAAGCCCGGCAGGTATGCGCTTATCACGGTTGCCGATACAGGGCAGGGAATGGATGCGGAAATCCAGAAGAAGATATTCGAGCCTTTTTTCACCACAAAAGGCATTGGCGAAGGGACCGGGCTTGGCCTTGCAATTTCCTACGGAATCATAAAACAGCATGAGGGATACATAAAAGTCTACAGCGAACCGGGACAAGGCACGGTTTTTACAATATACCTGCCTCTCAGTGAAGAAGCGGCATCCCCGGACAAGAAACCGGAAGCCGCCGCCTCCGTTAAGGGCGGAAATGAGACTGTCCTGATTGCTGAGGATGATGCTTCCCTGAGGAAATTGACCAAGACCGTACTGGAGTCCTTCGGTTACAGTGTTATCCTCGCAGAGGACGGGGAAGATGCGATCACAAAATTTATGGAAAACAGGGAACGTATCAGCCTTGTCCTGCTGGACATGATCATGCCGAAAAAAAACGGGAAAGAGGTCAGTGATGCGATTATAAAAATAGATCCCCGGATGAAGGTGCTCTTTGCAAGCGGATATGCCATGGATAACATCACGAACAAGGAATTGACGGAGGCCGGTTTTGACTTCATCCACAAACCTTTCCGGCCGAAAGACCTTTTGATAAAAGTAAGGGAGGTTCTGGACAGATGAAAGGGAACCCATCGAATAAGGATAGATCGTGAGAGCGAAGCGAACCACGATCTTATCCGGTGGTTGAACAAGCCCGGTGTCGATTGAATTTGTGTCTGTATATAAGAAAATATCTTTTTTTGAGCAGGTGGCAGGAAACGCATTTTCGAAGAACGTACTTTTTT
>JBAQUK010000222.1:0-29838 GCA_049297455.1 Desulfosalsimonadaceae bacterium
TCGCCGCCCTTTTAAAAAAAAAGGCCTCTTTCTCAGAGGCTCATTTATTCTGGTAATCGCTTTAATCTGTCAACGGAATCTAAAAATCCACCGCCTGTTTTGGTTCATAGAATGTAAAGATTAACAGGCGTCATTCAGCATCGACTGATAGTTGCCCCCGCCTTGTTCTTCCACTTTGAAGCGGAACCAGTCCACAATATCACGATCAAGCCGGATGGTAATCCGGACCTTGTTCCCTGATAAAGGGGCTACAGCGCCTCGCTTGCCAGCGCTAAAATCATATTTCGTTTTCATATTGTTTCACCTCGCTGCGCACGGCCTTGGATATAAATTTTATTTAAACGGCAATTTCTCCTGATCCGGTGTGACGTCAATTTTTTTATATTTTCCGGTAATCCAGTTTTCCAGATCCGAGCAATACCATTTTGAAAACCGGCGGTCAGACGGTCCGCCGGCCAGATTGGTATGAATTTCATCCGTGGACAGGTCGGACACCATCCTGAAGGACGGGGCAAAGGTGGTGAGGCGGCCGGCACTCTCAAAAATCTGGCCCTGGTGGGGGGTGGCAAGACTGCCGATGATGGTGATCGGCCCTCGGTCGAACCCGAGAAATTTGGGGAGCTTGCCGTCAAAGACGATATTTTTCATGATGACTTTCCGGGAATTCCCCCATTTTTCCGGCGGAGATTTAAGCGCCTGTTCAGCCGCCAGCCGAAAAATATCCGCTTGGGTCCGGCCGCCGAACCAAGATGACGTTTGGGAGAGCAGTATCCGATCGAAATTAATATAAAAATCATTGAATATACCGGTGTGTTGATCCATATAATCCACCGCATCCGTCCCGAACCCGTGATTGCCGAAAACATCCCGGTAAAGTTTCTTGTAAAACCGGTCAAAAAGAAACGCACCTTCCGAATCAGTGGCATATTCGAAATTCCAGTTTTTCAGGATGTCCGCCTGCTTTGAATCCGGCAGCAGGGGGGCAAGAATCGTCATAAACGCTTGGGCCTGGGTGGAATAGACATCATAGTGCAGCTTGAACATGGTTTCACAGGTGATGGCATTGTTTTTCGCAAGCTGGCCGCCGATCCGGTCGGAACGGTAAGGCCCCATGCCCACATTGATGGGAGCCGCCTTGCCCAAATCATTCAGGTTCTGGTTGGATGTCACCAGATACCCGCAGTCCGGGTTATAGGACCGGGGCAGATCCTGCGGGTCTTCAAACCCCTGCCAGTCGTTTTTCCCCTCCCAGCCGGGCAGGGGAACAAACCCGCTGACCCCGTCCCGCCGCTTCGGCATGAGCCCGGACATCTGGTAGCCGATATTGCCGTCCCGATCCGCCAGGACAAAATTCCACGACGTCTCGACCCGGCCCAGCAGGTCCATGCCCTGGGTCACTGTTTTCGCGTCAAACATGGCCACAATGCTGTTTAATGTCACTGCCCCTGAAAAAGCCGGGGCCCAAGATGTTGCGATGTAATAGCCCTCATCGAACGGATCACCTTCCAACACGCCGTGGCTGTTTTCATAAAAGGTGACAATGACCGGATCTTTTTTCTTCCGCTTGATGACTTCCTGCCTTTGGGTAAACGCAAGCCACTGGTCCGGCTCCCGGAAATACTTGCCGTCTTTGCATTTTTCGATCCAGGAATCGGTTCCGTCCATAAAGGTATAGGTCGCCGTCCAGGCAAGGTCCGGGTTCCGGCCCACCAGCAGGGCCGGCGCGCCGGGCATGGTTCCGCCCATGGCATAGGAATCGCCGGTTTTGAGCGCCATTTCATACCAGACATTGGGGAGACGGTTGACTTCGAGATGCGGATCATTGGCGATGACGGGCTTGCCGGAAACGGTCTTTTTCCCGGACACCACCCAGTTATTGGAGGCCATCATGAGCGGGGCCGCGATATTCCAGAGGGAGGCCGGGGAAACGAGCCGCTCCTGAAGCCGGATCATTTTAACCAGATCCATGTCCAGCCCGCCAAGGATACCCGGAAACAGTTCGTTCAGCCGCGTCTCATCCATCCCGGCCTGGACGAATTCTATAAAAAGCCGCTCCATTTCCCCCTGGGACTGGGCCAGGGTCAGATAACCGATCATCCGGGAGATCAGAATCGCGTCTTCAGAGCACCAGTGTTCCGGCTTGTATCCGAACAGCCGGCATTCCCAGGGAGTTTTTTCCGAAAACGCACGGTTCACGCCATCGCAATAGGCGTCAAGGACGGCTTTGGCCTCAACGGACAGCTTCCCAACTTCCGCCGAAACAGCACCGGTCCAGTTCATTCTCCGGAAGAATTTATCGATTTCAAGCAGTTGATCGCTGGCCTCAAGGATTTCGGATGCCCGCCCCTGCCCCAGAATGCGCATCAGCAGGATCTGCATTCCCCGGTCTTTTCCATGGGCATACCCCATCAGCCCGAATACCGCTGTCTTGTCTTTCCCCTCAACATGGCAGACACCATGCCGGTCTCTCCAGATGTTATCGCTGGCGCTCATATCCCCTCCGCAATTTAAGATTCAGAATAAATTATATTTATTCCCCTTTTACTTCCCCGGCGATCCAACTCAAAAAATCCGGATTACCGGAAATGATCGGAAGGGCGACAATGCAGGGGCATTCATAGCTGTGATTGGCTTTCACGATTTCAATCAGCTCCGGGACTTTTGACGACAGGGTTTTCGCGATCATGACCACCTCGCTGCCATAATGGATCTCGTCGTCCCACCGGTAGATGGAATTCATCTGATCGATGATGTTGACGCATGCGGCAAGGCGGTTGCTGACCAGTTCATTGCCGATGGCCATGGCTTCCTTCTTGCTTCCCACGGTCATGTATACAAATGTGGTACTTTCCATTGGTTCGCCTTTCATTTAAAAGTTAAAAGCAGGGGCGCATCATTGCCCATGTCGCCTGTCAATGCAAAAGCTGCTGCCGGGTATGGCCTTTGCCTTTTTTTTCAGTTCCGCGCACGCGTCATTGACTTCCAGATACTGGGTTAAGGCACGTTGCGTCAGGTCAACCCCGGCAAGACTGATGCTCATGAGCGGGAATTCCACCGGCTCTCCTTTGCGGTTTAACGACAACAGGCATTTTGCTTTGGCATCCGCTTCATCATAAAAACCGCTGATGCTTTCGTCAAAGCGGGTGACGATGCTTTCACAAACCCCTTTGCATTTTTCCGAATCCACCATCAATATAAAATCATCCCCGCCGATATGACCGATAAAGGCATTCCGGATATCACATTCAGCGGCCGCCCGGGTCAGCAGCCCGGCCGTGAAACGGATCACATCATCTCCCCTGGCGAATCCGTATTTGTCGTTAAAGGCTTTAAAATAATCGAGATCCGCATAAATCACGCAAACGGGTGCTTTGTTCTCAATGGCATCGGAAACGGCTTTTGCGACGCTGTTGTTGCCCGGCAAGCCGGTATTCGGATTGGCGTCCAGCGCCAGCTTGTTGAGACGTTCCAGTTCCAGCATGGCGAACCTGAGGGTTAAATGGTTTTTGACCCTGGCCCGGACAATATTGGGGTGAACGGGTTTAACCAGATAGTCGATGGCGCCGATCTCAAGTCCGTGATACTCGTCATCCGACTCCCTCATGGCGGATATGAAAATAATCGGAATGTCTTTTGTCCGGCCATCCGACTTCAGTCTCCGGCAGACCTCGTATCCATCCATCTCCGGCATCACGATATCCAGAAGTATCAGATCCGGCGGATTATTCACCACCCGCAACAGCGCTTCCCGGCCGGATTTGGCGACATAGGTTTCATATTCGGAACAAAGCGCGTCCACCAGGATATCAATGCCGGTCCGGCTATCATCAACAATCAGAATTTTATGTTTCATTTCACTGTTCATGGGTGACTAATCCGGTGGGTCGGCGATATTCGTCAAAACGATGTCCGGTGAAACGATATCCGGCAAGACGATCTCCGCCAAAATATTTCGGGCATCCTCAAAATCGTAATTTTCGATACATCTTTCAAGCTGACGGCTCAAATGGCCCATCTGCGCGTGATCCAGATACCATGCCATATTTGATTTATAATATAACAGGGCCCGGGATTGTCCCTCACCCAGCATCCGGTTGAGTTCCCCCCTCACCTTTTCAACCGGTTCAAGGGGCCGGGTTTCCAGTGCTGCCGAACCGGATTTCGCTTCGGCCAAATAGGCTTCGATCCTTTTTGAAACGGCAAAGAACTTTTCTAGATGATCATTAAACACATCCAGATCGGACAGGGTCGGCAGCGGCCCCCCGGGGATGGACGCTGCTTCGATTTTCGCAGCGATTGATTTAAGGTCTTCGGCCCCGATATTGGCCGCCAGTCCCTTGATGGTATGGGCAGTCCGACGAATCAGCTCCCTGTCGCCTTTTTTCAGGGCCTCTGCCAAAAGTCCCGGCGCATCCTGATACTCCTTGCGGAATTCCCGGAGCATCCGGACATAGAGTTCCCGTTTGCCGCCCAGACGTTTTAATCCGGCGGCCACATCTATGCCCGCAAATCCGCCGGACAATTCAATACCGGACAATTTAACGGTGGGGGAGACTGCCGGGATTTTTCCGGGGATTCCATCTCCCCTGCCCGAAGGTCCCGCCGCACCCGCAACCATGGCGAGTTTGGCGTAGAGCTGATGATAATCGATGGGCTTGGTTACCACATCATTCATCCCGGCATT
This sequence comes from Desulfosalsimonadaceae bacterium, assembly GCA_049297455.1. Lineage (GTDB taxonomy): Bacteria > Desulfobacterota > Desulfobacteria > Desulfobacterales > Desulfosalsimonadaceae > SURF-3. The sequence goes on from JBAQUK010000222.1 coordinate 4,685, forward strand.
CAGGCATTTTTCCCGGGAGCCTTCAAGGGCGTTCGCGGTTAAGGCAATAATCGGCAACTGTTCATGGCGCGGATCCTGCCGGATTCTCTTTGCCGTCTCATACCCGTCCATTCCCGGCATCTGAATATCCATGAGAACGGCGTCATAAAAAGCATCGTCAATGACCGAAAGGGCCTGCCGGCCGTTATGGGCCAGGGTTACCCGAATCCGCTCACCCTCCAGTAGTTCCCGGATAACCTGCCGGTTAGTTTCGCTGTCATCCACCACCAGGACATGTATCCCCCGTATATTTAAGGGAATTTCCGATTCTGCGGCTTTGGACGGGCGCTTTTCAGGACCGGTTCCGGCATGGTTGCGATGAAAGGCCGCCATCACCGCGTCCACCAAAAGGGCGGGGCGGGCGGGTTTTACCAGAAATGCGTCGATGCCGGCACCGGCAGCCGCATCCGCTGTTTCTTCCCGTCCATAGGCGGTTCCCATGATGATCACGGGGATTTTGGCGTGAGGAAAATCCCGGCGGATTTTCCGGGCGGATTCAATCCCATCCATGCCCGGCATTTTCTGGTCCATCAGAATGACGTCCCATGCGTTGTTTTGCCCGGCGACGGGGGCAACGGCGTTTTTCAGGGTTTCAATCACTTCCTCCCCGAACCCGCAAGCGGTGACGACAAATCCCAGTGCGCGCAGATCTTCCGTGATCACCTGCCGGGCCAGGGGGTTGGATGCTGCAACCAGGGCTTTCAAGCCCATCAGGTCGCCGGGCAAACCGATGATTTCAGGCAAAGGCCCGGGCCCCAGCACCGCGTCAAAAATAAACCGGCTGCCCCGGCCCTCCGCGCTTTCCACCCGGATATTTCCCCCCATTTTTTCCACGATGCTTTTGCAGATGGCGAGTCCAAGCCCGGTCCCGCCGTATTGCCGGGTAATGGAACCATCTGCCTGGGAAAAAGCCTGAAACAGCTTTTCCGTATGTTCTTTTGAAATGCCGATCCCGGTGTCGGACACCGTAAACCGCATCCGGACAGCAGTATTCGTCTCTTCCAACAGTTCTGCCGAAACCGCTATTTCGCCGGTTTTGGTAAATTTAAATGCGTTGCCCACCAGGTTCATCAGCACCTGCTCCAGCCGCAACGGGTCACCGCGCAAACCCGGGATCTTGCCGGATGTGGAAAAAACCAATTCAGGCCCATTCTTCTCCATGGGGCCGGCGAACATCCAGGCGATCTTGTCAAAAATCGCATCCAGGTTAAACCCAACGCATTCCAGTTCCAGCTTGCCCGCTTCGATTTTGGAAAAATCAAGAATGTCATTAATGATATTCAGCAGGGTTTTTGAAGACTCCCGGATCTTTTCGATATAACCGCTCTGATTGAAAGACAGGCCCGTTTTGGCGACCACCTCCGTGAGCCCCATAATGGCGTTCATCGGGGTTCGGATCTCGTGGCTCATATTGGCCAGGAACTCGCTTTTGACCCTGGCGGTGGCCTGGGCCGCTTCTTTCTCTCTTTCGGCCTTTTCCCGCCCTTTCCTTTCGGTGATGTCAATCAAAGACCCCTCATAAAGCAAGACATCCCCGTTTGAATCCCGGACTTCCCTGGCGGAAATCACGCCCCAGAATTCGCCGCCGTCCTTCCGGACCCCTCTCCCTTCAAACCCGAATACCTGGCCGGATTCAGCCAGGGCCGTTGCAAAACTGTCCCGTTCCCGGGAATCGGAGAAATAATCATTGATGACGATTTCACTGTCATTCATCAGTGATTCGGGAGATGGAAACCCCAGCAGGGCCGCCATGGTCTTATTGGCGCTGATAAAGCGGCCGTCCGGCGTGATCTGGAAAAGTCCTTCCACCGCATTTTCAAAAATAGCGCGGTATTTTTTTTCAGATTCCTGAAGACGGGCATAGAGACGGGCATTTTCAAGGGATATGGCGGCCTGGGCTGAAACAAGCCGTAAAAGCGCTACCCGCTCAAGTGTAAATGCGCCTTCAATCAGATTGTTTTCCAGGTAAATAACGTTTTTCATTTTCCCCTGATGCAGTATCGGTGAACTCAATACCGACCGGAGCTGATGGGTTCTCACATATGCATCCTGCTGAAACTCCCCTTCCCCGGCCGCATTGTTCAGCAGTATGGTTTCCCCGGTCAACGCGACATATTGAAAAATAGACAGCGGCGCATCCGATGCCAGGGCGGTTTTAGAAATGATGGAAACCGCAACCCCCTGCCGGTCCGCATACCCTTCGGCTTCAATCACCCATTGCTTTTCCGGCCGGGACAGCAGCAATGCCTTTTGCGCTCCGGAATTTTCCACAACCACCGTCATCAGTTTCCGCATCAGCTCTTCCAGCACAATTTCACCGGAAATGGTTTGAGACGCTTTAATGGCCGATTCCAAATCCAATGTTTGAGAAGCGGTCGATACGGTGGTCCCGCTTTGTTTTTTTTCAAAATACGAATCCGGTCTTTCCCGCTTTAGCCCGATGAGCAGAGGATGGGTTTGATACAATAAATCCGCCTTTGCCGTTGCGCCCCATACTTCATAACAATAGACCGCTTTTTTCAGGTAAGTCTCGGCAATGTCGGAATTTCCGATTTTCCGCCAGAATCCGGCCGCCAGCTCATTGGCCAGCGCTTCTTCCTGGATATACTCCTGTTTTCCGGCAAGGGATATGGACTGGTTATAGCAGTCAATCGCGTCCGAAGTCCGGCCGGAAATCCCCATCCGCTCGGCCTCGACCAGCAGCCATTTGTGCTGGTAATTCATGGGACTGTGAAATGCCCACCGGCGGAATTTCTTCTGGTTGGCGGCGGTTTTTTTCAGAAACCGCTTTTTCTCCCTTTTATTCCGGATGGTCCCGTCCGAAATCAGGGCAAGCCTTATCAGGGAATCATAAAAATGAAACAAGGGCACATAAACCGTGCCGAGCATGCCTTCCAGGCAGGTTTCAACCGTATGGGAGCATTCAAGGGCCTCCGGGTACCGTCCGAACAGGTAGCATAACTGCATTTTATATAAAAACAGCATATGAACGGCCGATGTATCGTTTGTTTTCCGATGCCAAGGCAGCCGAACGGCTTCATCATAAGCTTCCCCGGCCAGGCGGCAGGGGTCGGCGGATGCACCCATCAGGTTCAGCACCACCTGCCGTACCATTTCATTGAAATAAAAATGGGTGGTCTGCCTGGACTTACGGATCGTCGTGCTGTACGTCGCCATTTCACTCGAGAGGCCGGAAAGCGGCGCGCCCAGAAAATAGGAATAGGCGCAATAAAAAAAAGCCGAAAGGGTCGCAAATTCATAATCGCCGGCTGCCATCCCGATGTTGTAGGCATTCAGCAGATACGGGTGGAGCGCATCTTTGAGATGATGCTTCCAGTGGATGATCATGCCGCCCATAAAGAAAACCGCTCTCGCCCTGAAATTCCGGACGACAGGCCGATCATTCAATTCAAGCGCCAGCCGGGCGAAGTCAAATCCGGCCTCAATCCGGTGAAAAGCGCCGCACAGGACGACCCCATAAAATATAAACGAAACCGGCGTTTCCGGGGCAATACCGTGGCTGATGGACAAGAGCAATACCTGAAGGCTGAGCAGAGGGGTCAAGTTGGGATGGGCGCCGAATGCGGCATGCCCCAAATGGATCATGATGCGCATGGCCGTCAGGATAGCCGGGTCCTCGATATCTTTTAACCCATTGACTTTTGAAGGCATTTTGGCCTTTAAAGCCAATCCGGCTCCGGCCAGCTTCAGCAGGATATGGAGTTTGGTGGGGTTTGCGGGAAACCGGTAGCCCATCAACCCTAAGATGGTTGTACCTTCTTCCACCACCTTCATCAGCTCATTTTGTGCATAATAATACTGGACCCTCAGGGAATAAATTTTGGCTTTCTCCAGCACATTGCGGGCATGTTCCAGGGCGGTATCCGCCAGTTCTTTCATATCGTCAAAATCCGTGCAGAAAAACGCGGATTCAGCCGCCTCAAAGGTGAGTTCAAACGTTTCCGGATAATTGTGAGCCCAACTGTTTTCCGGAAGCAGCGCAATTCCGGCCTTCAGATACTTCAGGGAAGGCTGAAACGCCGCCGACATCTTGGCTTTTTTCCCGGCGTTGAGATTTAACCGGGCCAACGCGAAACGTTTCTCCGGGTCCGTAATGCCGTCGGACCCGGCATTCAGATGGGTAGCAATATCAAATACCTTTTCCCCCGTTTCGTCATGCCGGGCTGATTCCAACAGCAGATATCCGATTTTTATGTGAATATGTATCTTTTCACCTTCCGGGAGCATTTCATACGCCGCCTGCTGGATTCGGTCATGGACAAACATGTACTCCGGATTTATGTCCTGCAATACGGCGTTTTCACCACCGGTATCGGTTTGCAGGTGATTTTCCCTCAATTCATACAGCGCTTCCCTTGCCGGAACGACCAGCCCCTGCTCCAGGGCCGGCCACAATTGATGCTGGGTTTCCATCACCGACTGCCGGCTTACGGCGGACAGGGTTTTTAAGTCAAACCGGGTTCCGATGCAGGCGGCCAGCTTAAGGGCATTCTGGGCGTAATCGGTCAGCCGCCGGATGGTATTCATCATGAGTTCAACCACATTATCGGCGATGTTGACCCGTTTGATTTCCCCTGCATCCCATTTCCAGCGTCCGGCATCCGGGTCGAAAAATATATGCCGGCCGTCATAAAGGGCTTGCATCATCTGGATAAAGAAAAAAGGATTGCCGCGGGTCTTTTCATGGCACAGGGAGGCCACCTGGTCCGACTTGCCCGGGCCGCACAGCAGTATTTCCGACAGAAACCGATTAATATCACTTTTTCCCAATGGATTAAGAATCATACGGATAATGGGGGTTTCGGATGGATCGATGCTGCCCAAAAACCCCGTCAACGGATGGGCCTCATCCACCTCGTTGTCCCGGTATGTCCCGATAAATAGCAGATGGCCCGAATCCGGTTCATTGAGAATCAGTTCAAAAATTTTTAAGGACGCTTCATCGGCCCATTGAAGGTCATCCATACAAATGGCAAGCGCATGGCGCTCTTTGTGGAAAGCACCTAAAAAGTTCAGCAATGTCAGATTAAAACGGTTTTGTGCGTCGGCGGCGGAAAGCTCCGGAATTTCCGGTTGAATGCCGATAATGAGTTCCAGTTCGGGAATCAGATTCGTCATCACCCGGCCGTTTGGCCCCATGGCTTTCCCCAGTTTTTCTTTCCAGAATAAAACCGATGCATCACCACCGGCCGCGATCTGGTGACACAGCGCCTTCCCCGCCTGAACCAGGGCCGAATACGGGATATTGCGCTGGAACTGATCAAACTTCCCGTAAATAAAATAGCCGCGGGTCTGGTCCAAATCCTTTTTCACTTTACCGATAACTGCGGATTTCCCGATTCCGGGCGGACCGGCAATGAGAATCATCTCCTTTTTGCCGAGGGCCGCCCGGTCAAATGCGGCCAGAATCGTGGAAATCTCATCGTCACGGCCATAAAGTTTTTGCGGAATATGAAATTTTCTCGGAATATCCTTTTTACCGATAGCAAAAACCGGGATGCGTCCCAGGGTATTCAGCCCGTCCAGGCATGCCTGCAAGTCCCATATCAGGCCCGGAGCGCCCTGATACCGGTCTTCAGCGTTTTTCTCCATTAATTTCATGACGATATCGGATATTGTCCGGGGGATGCGGGGATTTATCCGGCCGGGTTCTTCCGGATGGATGGCCATGTGGGAATGCACCAGCGTCATGGGATCACCCGATTCAAAGGGAAGGCGCCCGGTCAGCATCTGATAGAAGGTAACGCCCAGGGAGTAAAAATCGGTGTGATAATCCACCGGCCTGTTCATCCGGCCGGTCTGCTCCGGGGAAATATACGCCAATGTCCCCTGAAGAACGTCGGGGGTGATCGGGTCGGGGGTCTTGCTGAAAAAATACGTGGAAATGCCGAAGTCAATAATTCTGATCTGGCCGGAATCCTTGTCCCAGAGGATATTGCCGGGATTGATGTCCTTGTGGATGACATGCATTCGGTGAATCTGATCGAGGGCTTCGGCGATACGGATGGACAGCGGTAAAAATCGGGCCGGATGAAATGGCGATTCCTTAAGATATTCGGCCAGGGATTTGCCGGGAAAATCTTCCAGAATGATCAGGGGTGAATGGTTGTATCGTTCAAAGCCGTATACCTTAATGATCCCGGCTGAATCAAACAACCGGTTGATATCGTATTCCCGCCTGAACCGGTCCAGCTCCGCCAAGGTGGGGTATGGCTTATAAAACAACTTGATGACCACGGGATTGCTATCCGCTTCCCGCAATCCGCGGTAAATAATGGATCTTTCGCCTTCATATATCTGGCCTGTCACCTGATAACCGGGAATGATGATCATTTTAACGATTCCTTGGATCAAACGGCATTGATCGTTTGCCGTAAATATTTCCGGCTCAATTTACGGAGGACACACTATCAATGTTCGGCAAACGCGTCCGGGAGAATCGTATTATAGCGCTTTATCTCCTGATCATCACCCTTTAACTGGTAATAATCACCGGCGTAAATTTTTAATTTGCAAAGATCCGCCGGTGTAATATCGGAGGAATCCACGGCAGGCAACGCCCCGCCGGCTTCAAGCCCGGCGACCACCAGTTCCGAGCAGAAAAATTTCCGAAAATCTTCCTTGATATCCGGATTATGATGGACGAATGTGTCAAACATCAATTCGGCTGAATCAGCGATATCGAAAGGTTTGCCGACCTGGTGAATCAGAAAGTCATAAAATTTCTTGAGATCCAGTTTTTCCCTGACGTCAGCCCCCAACGGCAGCCACCAGACACTTCCGTCATAATCCGAAATCACCGGACTCAGGCGGTTGATCTGAACCCCCATGAAGCCATTGTACTCGGTGGACTGGATAATCTGATTAAAGAATCCGTCCTGGGGATCTCCTTCAATGAGGAGTTTTGTCTGGATAATCACCCCGGAATGGGATACGCACGACCGGGTGATCCATTTAAACACATCCGACATGAAGCAGTTTCCGCCAAACGCGATCACATCCCCCGGGACCATCTTCCCCCGGACCTCTTCGTATTCTGCTCTGTTCCAACCCATGGCGACATCCTCCTTATTATGTTTGATGGGTTAATCGTATACGTGGGTCAATCGTTGCGCTTCATCACAGGTGAAGAGTGCTGATACAAATCCGGCATGAGGGTTTCATTTATATTGCCGCCGGCGTCGGTGAGAAATGTCGGCTGAAAATAATCCCCATAGCATGCATCCACTCGAAATGCCGGATTATACGCATCATCCAGCGGCTCGGTGGTTCCGATAAACGTCCGTTTGGATTTTTTAAAGCTCCACCGAAAAACATCCGGCCCGGCTGTAAACAGATTCGGGAAACAAAGAAATGCCGCGCCGTTTAAATAAAAAGGGATTTTTAAAATGCCGATCTGTCTTTTATATAAATGATAAAAATTTTTTACATGGCGGATCGTCTTCCGGCGATATCCCGAAAAATTCCGGAGCTCTCTGGTAAGCTGTATGACTTTCTCAATTGAATCAAATGGTTTAATTGTCAGTGTGGTCCCGTCGAGATCGCGGAGTTTGACATGGGGCAGCAATTGTCTGCCGGTGACGCACTCATAGAAAAACGGCGTTTTCAGCATGGGAATGGCGACGGAAATATAAGACGGCAGAGGAATTTCGGGTGTATCTAAAATCAATTCAATCTCTTTCCTCATATCCGCCACGCTTCGCCGGGCAACATCCAGGAGCAGCCCGTAGGAAAAAGAAATCCCGGCATTCAGGCACCGTTTGATCATATCCATCTGGGGAAGCCGGTGGTTTTGATTTTTTCCGAAATTTTCAATGGATCGGCTGTCAAAGCTCTCAACACCCGAAAATAACGCGACGCACCCGCTCTCCCTGGCGTGTTCCAGATTTTCATCTGAAAAAAAATCCGCGGACGCCATTGCCGACCAGTTGCCCATATGCCCGGCATCCTTTAACTGCCTCAAAAATTCCAGGCGTTCCTGAAGAAACCGCCCGTTGCTGCCTCCGAAATTATTATCAATAAAGAGTATGCGGTTTCTCCTGCCCACAGCCTTGAACTGACCGCGGATAAAGTCCATGCCATATTGCCGGTAAGGCACGTTCTCGGCGGTCAGGGAACAGAATTTACAGGAAAAATAGCAGTTCCTGGATGATTCAACATATCCGCAGACTTTCATCCAGTATGCCAGGTCATACCGGGGAATCGCCCATCCGTTTTCCCTCAGGGTGTCCGATACGTAATCCAGGCCGAATTCGGCTTCAATCACCGGTTTGAGCTGCTCAACATCTCCGGTGCAGCAATAATCAAAAAAACGGGCCGAATAGATGGGCAGGGCCCGGATGGCGGGCCCGCCGGCCACCACGATCACGCGTTTATTCTTGGTCCGGGCGTAGGCGGCCAGATGGCGCATCCGGTCAAACGCCGTATTCAATCCGGTCAACACCAGCATATCCGGAAAGGAAATCAGTTTTTCGCTCTCCAGGGGACCGCTGTATTGCTCATTATATAAACGGATGTCGCACCGGTCGGGGGAGAACGCCCCCGCGAGAAATACCGGCCCCATGGCCTGAAGCGGCTTTATCCGGCGGCGAACCGGCTGCCTGGCATCGTCAAAATAGCAGTTTACAATCAGGATTCTTTTTTTCATTTACGAGGCGCTATCCGTTGAGGGGGATTTTTACCATTACTTTGGTTCCGCCGTTGACGCCCCTTGAAATATCAATCCATCCCCCGAATGCAGTAATCCGTTCCCGCATGCCCATCAATCCGAATGACTTGGAATCCGATACCTTATTTTCATCAATGCCGATTCCATTGTCCATAATAAGAAGTTCCAATATTTCATTTTTTAAAATGACCTTTATCAGAACATGGTTTGCTTTTGCATGCCGTGCGGCATTTGTCATGGCTTCCTGGCAAACCCTGAATATTGCCGTCGAGAGATCGCTATCGACGCAAATGTTTTCCGGCTCTGTGACGACACGGTGTTTCACGCCCGTGAGTTTCTCATATTCTCCGGCCTGCCATTCAATGGCCGCCACAAGACCAATGTCATCCAGGAGACCCGGCCTTAAGTCGGATACAATTCTCCTCACCGATTGAATCGCATTGTCGATAAGAGACATGGTCGCCTCTGCTTTTTCAAGCACGGCCTTCCGGTCCTTTGATATTTGGTCTTTCAACCACGCCACATCAAACTTGATGGCGGTCAGGATCTGGCCGAGTTCATCGTGTATGTCCCGGGCGATCTTGATTCTTTCATTTTCAATAGCGGACTGGAGATATTTGGAAAGCGCCCGAAGCTCTTCCCGGGATTTTTTTAAGGCTTCCTCTGCGCATTTCCGTTCGGTGACTTCTATGAAGGTGCCTGCCTGGCGCAAAGGGTTTCCTTTTGCGTCCCGTTCCACCACTTTCCCCCTGGCAAGAACCCACCGCCATCCCCCGGATGCGTCCAGGAGCCGGTGTTCATTTTCACAGGATTGGCTTTGCCCGGATAAATTGGCCTTCACCGCGTTGAGGGTTTTTTCCCTGTCATCCGGGTGAAGCAGTTTTTCCCATGCATCAAACAGGGGGACGATTTCACCATTTTTATACCCTAAATTTTCCGCCCATTTGCTGGTATAATGCCCTGCACCGGTTGCAATATCCCAGTCCCACATGCCGATATCGGCCCCCTCAATGGCCAATTCAAGGCGCTGCCTGCTCTCCCACAACTGGGCTTCAATCTTTTTCCGCCACCTGACTTCCTTTTCCAGCTCAAAGACCTTGTCCTCGAGTTTCTTGATCAACCGCTCGTTATACAGTTTATAAAGATCGCCTTCTTCCATGTCCGGCAGCCGTTTGGGAATCCTGCCGCTTTTTTCGATGTCGCGGAGAAGGGCGGAAAGGGCGGCATAAAAATCATCCCATTCTATCGGCTTTCTGAAAAACCCGTCAGCGCCTATTTTTATCCCGAGGGCCTCATCCTCGTCTTTGGTATAAGTGGCTGTGTAAAAAACAAACGGGATATGAGCTGTGCGGGCATCGGACCGGATGGACTTGCATAATGAAAAACCATCCATGACCGGCATGAGGATATCTGAAATAATCAGGTCCGGCAAAGAGACAAAGGCTGACTGCAGGGCTTCTTCACCATTTTCCGACGCATCGACCGTATGCCCTTCCGATTCGAGCAGTTCCTTTAAAATCATCCGCTCGATTCTGCTGTCATCAACGATTAATATGCCCATATCTCCTCTTGAATCAAAAACTGTGAACTGCGAAACCCTCAAGCCCTTTCCAGCGTCTCCCGCAACTTCGCGCCCAGACCCTTTATGGAAAACGGCTTCCGGATGAAATGGACCCCTTCATCAATCGCCCCCTGATGGGCGATAACATCAGCAGTGTATCCGGACATGAACAGACATTTCATGCCCGGATAAAGCGACATCAGCTTTTTCGCCAGATCCCGTCCGTTCATCTCGGGCATGATCACGTCGGTCATCAGCAAATGAATCTCGCCGGCATGCTTTTTGGCCAATTCAATGGCCTCCCCCGGCGTGCCTGCGGCCAGCACGCGGTAGCCCAGCCTTTCCAGCATCCGCTTGCCCATCTTCAATATCGCGGGCTCGTCTTCCACCAGCAGAATGGTTTCATTTCCCTTTGCCGCCGGTGCGGACGGTTCTTCCTGACGCATTTGCACGGCCTTTGCCTTGTGCCGGGGCAGATGAATCTCAAAGGTCGTCCCCTGCCCCGGTTCGCTGTATACATAGATAAAACCGTTGTTCTGCTTGACGATGCCGTAGACCGTGGACAGTCCGAGTCCGGTGCCGTTACCCATCGGCTTGGTGGTAAAAAACGGTTCAAAAATTTTTTCCGCGGTCTCCCTGTCCATGCCGCAACCGTCATCGCTCACAATAAGGGATACGTATTCGCCGGGAACAAAGCCCGGATGACCGTCACGGTATTCGGCGCCAAAATTGACATTTGCCGTCTCGACGGTAAACTTGCCCACGCCCCCCCCCGCATCCCTCATGAATGGCGTCCCGGGCATTGACGCACAGATTCGCCAGTATCTGGTCAACCTGACCGGGGTCCACCTTGACCGGCCAGAGGCCTGTTTGCGGCTTCCAGGTCAGATTGATGTTCTCGCCGATAATCCGATGCAGCATCTTGAGCATCCCTTCCACCGTGGCATTCAGGTCAAGAACCCGGGGCTCTGTGGTCTGTTGACGGGCGAAGGCCAGCAGTTGGCGGGTCAGATCCGCGGATCGCTCGGCGGCTTTCCGAACCTCCTGAAGGTCGGCAAAGATGGGCTCGGCCGCATCCACTTTTTCCATGGCCAATTCCGTATAACCGAGAACAATCCCCAGCATATTATTAAAATCGTGGGCCACACCGCCAGCCAACCGGCCCACGGACTCCATTTTCTGGGCATCGTTCAACCTTGCCTGCAACTTCTCCTGCTCTTCTTCCGCCCGTTGCCGCCGGGTAATGTCGTGGTTCACCACAATGGCTCCCTGCAGATCGCCGTTGTCGTCCAGCACCGGAGCGCTATAGTTGAGGATAACCCTTTTCTGACCGTCAAAGGCGTCTATTTCCAGCAGTTCATCTTTGACGGTTACACCTTCCCTGATGGTACGGGCCAGGGCCCGGTCTTCAGGGGCGATTTCCTTTCCCGACGGCAGGCTGCGGGCCTTGAATACGCCATATTCTCTCACAGGCACCTCCGGCTCGACGCCCCATATTTTAAGGCCGGCCGGATTTCCCCGGAGCAGTTTACCCTTCTTGTCGGCAAACCACAAACCCACCGGAAGAACATCAAATATTTTATTGAGAAGGGCTTCCCGTTGTTTAATCTTCTCCGTCGTCTTTTTCCGCCGCAAGACTTCCTTTTCCAGCTCAAGGACCTTGTCCTCGAGTTTCTTGATCAGCCGCTCGTTATACAGTTTATAAAGATCGCCTTCTTCTGCGGCCGGCAGCCGTTTAGGGATTCTCCCTTTTTTTGCGATGTCATTTACAAGGGCGATGATGGCCGGATAAAAATCACCCCACTCCATCGGCTTTTTGAAAAACCCGTCAGCGCCTATTTTTATCCCGAGCGCCTCATCCTCGTCCTTGGTATAGGTGGCTGTGTAAAAAACAAACGGAATATGGGCTGTCCGGTCATCTGACCGGATGGATTTGCATAATGAAAAACCATCCATGACCGGCATGAGGATATCTGAAATAATCAGATCCGGCAAAGAGACAAAGGCTGACTGCAGGGCTTCTTCACCATTTTCCGACGCATCGACCGTATGCCCTTCCGATTCAGCAGGTCCTTTAAAATCATCCGCTCGATCCTGCTGTCATCAACGATTAATATGCCCATATCTCCCCCCGTCTATCTTTCAAAAAAGTCCCTGATGACCCGTGCCGTCTTTCCGGGCTGTTCCATGGGAATCAAATGCCCGGCGTTTTCAACCAGACGGTATTCTCCTGCCGGAAACATGGCAGCGATTTTTTTCTGATCAATAAATCCTTTGTTTTCGGTATGTTCACCTTCCAACACCAGCACCGGACACGTCACCTGAGAAAGAATCGGCCATGGGTCATACCCCCTGCTGCCCATAAACAATGAAGCCTCCTTTTCCGGATGACAGGCAAGCTCCAGGCCGCCTTCCTCCGATGGGGTCATGCCGTATTTCACATACAAATCCAGCACTTCCTCGTCCCAGGTTGCAAACAATCGTTTGGACCGGAGGTAGGCCCTGGCTTCCTTCGCGTCTTCCCATGAATTGCGCCGCCGGATGGATTTGGCGGCAAGGGGATGCTGGTCCACGGTCAGTTCGATGGAATAAATCTCCCGGGGCAGAAAAATCGGTTCAATGAGCACCGTTTTTCTGACTTGCAGGCCCAATGCGCCGGCGGCAATGGCCATCACGGCGCCCCCCATGGAATGACCGACCATGTATGGATTTTGAATATCCAGAACCTTGCAGAATCCGACCAGATCTTCCGCAAGCAGCGCCCAACTCAGCCCGCCTTCGTGGGGATCGGCTTCCCGGTGATCGCAAAAATACGGCGCAATAACCCGATATGTATCCGAAAACGAACGCGCAACGGGTATCCACAGCCAGGGCAGGAAACCGGTTGCATGCAAAAAAACGATGGCCGGGCCATTGTTTTGGGAGGTTAGATACGGAATCGATACGTCGCCGAGATCCACCGATTTTAAAACCATTTCGCTGTTGTTGTTCATCCTCTCCTCAATCCCTTAAAACTGCAATGCCTCCGGGCGTCTTTCAGGCACATATTCCCGTTTGATTTTTCCTTCGTTCCAGTCCTTGGAAACATACAGGTTGCAATAACAACTGCCGAATTCCGCCACATCCTCGGTCCGGTAAACGCACGGACAAATAATGTCCTGATCTTTTTTCCGGTCGCCGGAAGCCAGACGGCAGGGACAGGCCATATATCCATACCGTTTCATGTTTATCTGGAGCGATTCCAGAAGGTCGAACACCAGAAAGAGATCGGTGTTGAAATAATACCCTTTGGGCTCCTGTATCTTGGCCAATTGCGCATAGAGATCTTCCACTTTCATTTCATGCCCAGCGCCTCCTTGATTTCGTCTTCCCGGAAACCCACAATGACCCTGTTGCCGATTTGAATGGTGGGAAAAGAACACTTGGGATTGAGCTTTCTCACGTCTTCCAGAATCGCCTTGCGCTCCTCCCCTTCCAAAATATCCACATCCACAAAATCATAAGCCACCTCACATTCATTTAAAAACCGCTTGGTGGATTTGCAATGACCGCAGGTGCTTAACGAATAAATTTTCACTTCTGGGGTTGTCATTTTCTAAGCTCCTAAATTCATTTAAAAACCGAATTAATTGTGCTTCCTGGTGATTCCGATGTTATTTATCGAACCGATTGATGATTTCATTTAGCAAGGTAAGAGCTTAAATCTGTTGACTTTTTGCTCTTACCTTCCTTTTTTATTTCAACCGGCATTCCTTGTCCCATTCCGGGCAGGCATCCTTCATTTCGGCGGTATATTTGGCCATGCACGCGCTGCATTCAAGATCCACATTCGGCACATGACCATACCGGTCCATCATTTCTTCCTTGCTCAAATGGGATAAGGCGCTGCACCCGCATTGCGGACAGGATGTTTTGATTTCATAGCGTTTTTTTGACATGGCATCATTCCTTTTCGTAGATTTATTTGACGGAATCCATATGGACGATGAGGTCCACGCACTTGTTGGAATATCCCCATTCATTGTCGTACCACGCAACGATTTTCACGAAATTATCGTTGAGCGGAATGCCGGCCTTGGCGTCAAACACCGAGGTGCAGACTTCCCCGATAAAATCCGAAGACACCACTTCGTCCTCGGTGTATCCCAGAATGCCCTTCATGGTGGTTTCAGAGGCCTTTTTCATGGCAGCCTTGATGTCATCATATTTGGCCGGTTTTTCAAGTCGGCAGGTCAGATCCACCACCGAAACATCCGCGGTGGGAACACGGAACGCCATGCCGGTCAGCTTGCCGTTAAGTTCGGGAATGACCTTGCCCACGGCCTTTGCCGCGCCCGTGCCGGAGGGGATGATATTAAACGCTGCCCCCCGTCCGCCGCGCCAGTCTTTTTTGGAAGGGCCGTCCACCGTCTTCTGGGTGGCGGTGGTGGCATGAACCGTGGTCATGAGGGCCTCCACAATCCCCCAGTTATCATTCAAGACTTTTGCCACAGGGGCCAGGCAGTTGGTGGTGCAGGATGCGTTGGACACGATGGCCTCGCCCTTGTACTTGTCGCTGTTCACGCCCATGACAAACATGGGGGCATCTTTTGAGGGTGCGGAGATGACCACTCGCTTTGCGCCCGCCTTGATGTGGGCTTCCGCCTTTTCCGTTTCCGTGAATACGCCCGTGGACTCCAGCACATATTCCGCGCCGCAGGACGCCCAGGGAATTTCTTCGGCCTTCATGGCCGCAAAAACACTGATGGGTTTGCCGTTGACAATGAACTTTCCGTCTTTTGCCTCCGCCGTGCCCTTAAACCGGCCGTGCACCGTATCATACTTGAGCATATAGACCATGTATGTCAGGTCGATAAAGGGATCATTGATCCCCACCACTTCCACTGCCGGATTGTTAAGTGCCGCACGGAAGAAAAGTCTGCCGATCCTTCCGAAACCGTTAATGCCGACTTTAATCGCCATAAAACGCTCCTTTTTTCTGTTAATCGGTTAAATGTTAATGAAATTTAATTATGTTCGGCCGGGTATGCACCGTATCCAAAATCTGTGTTCGTCAGGGCGCCGGACCGGACCGGTCCATTTCATATTCATATAATGCATTTCTCGGCATAAGTAAAAATTTTAATTGTGAAGGGTGAAAACCTCCTTTATATTAAGCGCAGCGATACAAACGATTCCCCTTTTCCGGAAATTTTTTTTAATTTTCGTGATCTAAAAAAAACAACCAGACAGCCATACCCCGCCAGGCATCATTAATGTCCATTTCAAGCGATTCAACAAGGAGGCAGTCATGAGCAGCAAACCGATCATGGGATTTCCGGCGACATCACAGGACGATTATCAGCTCAACGTCACCCGTATTTTGCAGCATGCGGCCAGGAGCTTCGGCAGACAGGAAGTGGTTTCAATAAAGCTGGACGGCAGCAAGCGGCGTTTCACCTATGCGGAAATCTATGGCCGCGTCAAGCGGCTTGCCAATGCCCTGACCGGTCTCGGAGCCGGACTCGGGGACCGGATCGGAGTGCTGGACTGGAACTCCCACCGGCATCTGGAGTGCTATTTCGGCATTCCGGGCATCGGTTCGGTCCTGCTGCTCTTAAACATCCGCCTGACACCCGCTGACCTGGGATATGTGGTCAATCACGCGGAAGCCAAATATATTCTGGTGGACGAAACCCTGATCCCCATTGCGGAAGCCATCGCCGGCCAATGCCCATCGATTAAAGGCTACATTATCCTGACCGATAAGGACCTGTCCCAGATCAAAACCACCCTGTCCCCGATTTACCATTACGAGACCCTCCTTCAGGGAGCCAAAGAAGACATTGAATGGCCGAATTTGAGCGAGCGGTCCGCTTACGGCGCCGGCTATACCACCGGCACCACCGGCTGGCCCAAGGGGGTTTATTACTTCCACCGGGATGTGTACCTGCACGCCATGACCATCGGAACCAATGCGGAAATGACGAGCAGGGACTGCTATTACCAGCTGGTGCCCATGTTTCACGCCCTGGGTTGGGGCATGCCCCAGGCCGCGTTTCTCATCGGTGTGAAATACGTGCTGCCCGGCATGTACAATATCATGGACCTGGGCAGCCTTGCCGAACCCCTGGTCAGCGAGGGGGTGACGGTCAGCGCCGGGGCCCCTGCCCTGTTCATGCCCATGCTGGAATACATCCGGAAACTCGACAAAAAACCGGACCTGACCGGCGCCCGGTTCCTGTCCGGTGCAAGCGAACCCTCCCTTACCCTGATGAAGGATTATTTCAGCCTGACCGGCGCGGAAATCGTCCATGCCTACGGTGCAACCGAAACCACCCCGCTGGTGACGGTCAATAAATTGAAACCCTGGCTGGAAAAAGAACTGTCAGATGATGAAAAATGGGACTTGAAGCGCAAGCAGGGATATCCGGTGGTCGGGCTGGATGTGAAAATCGTGGACCATGCGGACCGGGAGGTGCCCCATGACGGCAAATCACCGGGCGAGATCCTCATCCGGGGGCCCTGGATCACCGGTTCCTATTACAACGCACCGGGGTCGGAAACCCAGTTCACGGTAGACGGCTACTGGCGGAGCGGGGACGCGGGCACCATGGATGCGGAAGCCTATATCAAAATCACCGACCGGGTCAAGGACCTCATCAAAAGCGGCGGGGAATGGATTTCCTCCGTGGACATGGAAAACGAGACCATGGCCCACCCGGCAGTGCTGGAAGCGGCGGTGGCAGGAGTGGCCCATCCCAAATGGGAGGAACGGCCCGTGGTGCTGGCGGTGCTCCGGCCGGAATACAAAGGGAAAATCACCCAGGAAGATATTGTGACGCATCTTGCCAAAAAATTCGCCAAATGGCAGTTGCCGGACGAAGTGGTGTTTGTGGACGCCATCCCCAAAACCAGCGTCGGCAAATTCGATAAGAAAGTGATTCGGGAACGATATAAGGATATCTACCAGAAATAACCGGCAAAAAAATATCGTCACTCTAAAACAGTGAATGTCTCATAAAAAATTTTATGGGACATTCACTGTTGGTACAATCATTTTTCTAATGAACGAGCTGTGATTTCAACCAGGTCTTGATCTTGCCGTCCAGGGAATACACCCCTTTATTGTGGCCTGTTTCTTCCAGAAAACCCTTTTTCAGATCTTCTGGCAGCGGGATTTTCGCCAGTTCCACCGCTTCTTCGGAATTGCGGCGGATCAGATAAATCACCGGCGGGTCTTCCCAGGCATAGACCGTAAAATAATAGGAGACATCATTTTTAGAGCGAATCACATAATTGCCACGGGTCCAGTTGTTTCCCCACTCCAGATATAGCCGGACCGCTTCTTCCGGAGTCATGTTCCAGTCAATGGCATTCAACAGTTCGTTGTCTTTCCGGAGCTCATCCAGTTGCATCATATCAGGGCCTCCTTGATACGGGTAATTGAGGTTCATTTTTATAAGGCGTATATGCTCATATTTAAAGCACAAAATATGCCAACGTGCAATGAACCGCCATTTGACAGGCATTCGGCCGGTTAAGACGCGGTGGGCAGAAACCTGTTCTGTATTTTTATGAGACATATTATGCCACATTGTGACACAATTATACGATTGAATATATTTTAATCATGATTATTGTATCATCGTAACCGTTTTTAATATTCACGATCGATTGTATTTTGATTGATGCGTCACCGTAAATAACACCAAACACCAAGGGAGGATATATGACTGAAGAAAAAACAAAGACGGTTGTCAGCAAGATTCTTGAAATAAAAGACATCACCACCTGCGACGCAACCGCCCAGATGATCAGGAAAGCGCGAAAAGACGGGGTCGAACTATGCTTTGATCGTGCAGCCAACATGAAGCCCTGTCCCATCGGCGCTGATTCGGCATGCTGCAAGCATTGTTCCATGGGGCCGTGCCGCCTCAACTCCAACGATCCCTACGGCAAAGTCGGGGTTTGCGGGGCCACCATCGACACCATTATGGCCAGAAACTTCGGACGCATGGTGGCCGCAGGCACATCGGCCCACACCGACCACGGCATGGCCATGCTGGATCTTTTCAGGGAAGTGGTCAACGGCACCAACACGGATTATGAAATCAAGGACCCTCAGAAACTGATGGATGTGGCGGCTTCCATTGACATTCCGGTGGAAGGCCGAAGCCTTCAGGACATCGCCAACGACCTTTACAGTGAGCTGGAACGGACCTATACCCAGGTGAACGGCGAAATCCCCTTTGCCAAGCGGGTGCCACCCAAAACCCTTGAAACATGGCGTAAACTGGGCATCGTGCCCAGAGGCGCCATGCGGGAAATCATGGAAATGATGCACCGCACCGCCATCGGCGTGGACCAGCATTATGAAAACATCACCAAGCAGGCCAGCCGGACCGCACTGGCGGACGGATGGGGCGGCTCCATGGTGTCCACCGAAATATCGGACATTCTCTACGGAACCCCGACGCCGGTCGTCGCAGACGTAAACATGGGCGTGCTCAAGGAAAATCAGGTGAATATCATTATTCACGGCCATGAGCCCAACCTGTTTGAGTCGGTGATTGCATCCGTGAATTCCCCCACATTAATTGCAGCCGCCAAAGCAGCGGGTGCGGACGGCATCAATCTGGTGGGCATGTGCTGCTCGGGCGCGGAAATGATGTCCCGGCACGGCATTCCGCATGCCGGCAACTTTACCTCCACCGAAGCCATCCTGGTCACCGGAGCCGTGGATGCCATGGGCGTGGATATTCAATGCATCAAGCAGGGGCTGGCCAAGGTGGCCGAATGCTACAAAACGCCGCTGTTTACCACCAACACCCGGTGCCGCATCGAAGGGGCCGAGCATATTGAATTTTCCGACCATGATCCCAAAGCCTGCACGGATGAAATCGTCATCCGCGCCATTACCCGGTTCAAAAACAGAAGTCTGCCGGTGGAAATTCCCCAAATCGTCAACCCCGGCGTACACGGATTTTCCTATGAATACATCAACTACATGCTGGGCGGCAGTTTCCGGGGCAGTTACACCCCGCTCAATGAAAACATCATTAACGGCCGGATTCGCGGAGTTGCGGGGGTGGTGGGCTGCACCAACCCAAGGGTGAAACAGGATTATGTGCATGTGGAGCTGGTTAAGGAACTCATCAAAAACGATGTGCTCGTTCTTCAAACCGGATGTTCACAGATTGCGCTGGCCAAAGCCGGCCTGTGCACACCCGAAGCGGCATACCTGGCGGGTCCGGGACTTTCCGAAGTTTGCGAAACCGTGGGCATGCCGCCGGTTCTGGGGCTGGGATCCTGCGTGGACAACAGCCGGATTTTGATCGCGGCGTCTGAGATGGTAAAGACCGGGGGCTTGGGCAACAGCCTTGCGGATCTGCCCGTGGCCGGCGCGGCCCCGGAGTGGATGAGCGAAAAAGCCATTGCCATCGGCCAGTATTTCGTGGCATCCGGCGTGTATACGGTGTTCGGCGTCACTTTCCCGATTGTTGACAATACCAAATTCCAAAAACTGCTGTTTGAGGGACTGGAACAACAGGGACTGGGCAAATGGGGATTTGCCGCGGACCCGCATGAAATTGCGAAACTGATGATCGCTCATATCGACAAAAAACGAAAAGCCCTGGGCATCGACAAGGCAAGGGCACGCGTTCTGGTGGACATGGCGGACCGCAGACAGATCGAAGCCGCATAATATCAAAACCGGTTCATCATCATAAACCCGGTGACCGACGGTCGCCGCAGCAAGGGGGGAAGCAATTCCCCCCTTTTCTTTGCCGGCATTTTTTTTGACGAAACGCCCGGCCGCGTGTTATACCGCACCGACACCAACAACCATTTCATGATACGGAATTCATCATGGGCACCAGCCACCTGATTATGGGACAGACAACGGACTACATCACCGGCCTTACCGTGCCGGATACCCATGATGAACGCATCATCCAGACGATCTCCCGGTTTCTGGTGGAAGAAAAACACTTTTCCGGAAACGAGATATCCACCAGGGAGAAGCTGACCCTGACCGTGGATAGGAAAACCGGGACAGTCACGGTCAACTTTGTGATCCGTATCGACGAGTTGGCCTTTGCCGTGATCATGTATGGCCCCGGCTCCATTGTGACCCGTCAGCGCCCGACCCTGGCCGCGGCCCGGCTCATTGCCCCGCATATCGTGCCGATATCCGTCATCACCAACGGCACGGACGCGCTGATCATGGATACGGTTTCCGGACAGGTCACCGGCAAAGGCCTCGACAACATACCGTCCCGAGACGAAGCGATCCGAAAATTAAGGGATTTTACGCCTGCACCTGCTTCCACAGAACGGCGGGAAAAGGAAGAACGGATTCTGTTCGCCATGGAGGTGCTGACTGAACAGGAATGCCTTGATTTCACCTGCCGGATTTAGGCAAATGATGAATGATGAAGATGAATCACATGGGACATGGTTTGTAGGTCGGATTAGCGCGGCAACCGGCAACAGCAAATATAGAACAAATTTTAAAAGCGCGTAATCCGGCATTGATAAAAATGCCTTTCCAATCACCCGCAGAAATCCACGATATGGATTTGAAAGACACAAGAAATGAATGTCTCCCAAAAACAAACGATGATTGTCTATAAAAACGGGGAACGTGTTTCATCAGAAAGCGCGTTGATCGTCGAGGAGCCCCTGTCCATCCGCATCGAGGGTCAGCCCTATGCCGTGGTCATGCGGACACCGGGTGATGAAATTGCCCATGTCGCGGGATTCTGCCTGAGTGAAGGACTGATCGACACACCCCAACATCTCGGCACCATCGGGTTTTGCAGCGAAGCAGGCACCAATGTGGCCACCGTGACCCTGACGGGAGAACGTAAAATAAAAGTCGCAGACCTTCTGGAACGCAAGGGATTTGTCAGCCAGACCAGTTGCGGCATCTGCGGCAAGGAACTGGTGGGAGACCTGCACCAGATCACCACACCGGTTGAAACCACTTTGCGCCTCACGGTTGAAGAGGCCCTCCAATGCGCGGCCCGTCTGCCGGACTGTCAGCCGATTCACAAACAAACCCGCAGCGCCCATGCCGCCATGATTTTTGATAAAGATTCCGAACTCCTGGCATCCGCCGAAGATGTGGGCCGCCATAACGCCCTGGACAAAGCCATTGGAAAAATACTGATGGACGGCCGGATCAAAACCGCCGCTTTCGGGGTCATGTCTTCCCGGCTGAGCTATGAGCTGGTCCAGAAAGCGGCCCGGGCCGGGCTGGAACTCATGATGGGCGTGTCCCGGCCCACATCTCTGGCCGTGGACCTGGCGCGATCCGTCAACATGACACTGGCCTGCGCCAGAGATAACGAGTTAATGGTGTTTTGCGGTGAGGAGAGATTAACGATTCTTTAATATTTTACCACAGAGAGCACAGAGCCCACAGAGTCAAACTTATTTTAACAGCCTCCGTGTACTCCGTGTCCTCTGTGGTAAAAAAAAACTTTTTCATATAAAAATAAGGCACTGGATCATGCCCTTTATCGAGATAACCGGATTTCCGGGTAAAGTCTATGTTCCGGAACCACAGCCGGACGCGGCCAAAAAGAATCCCTGCCCGGATTGTTTTTCCTGCCAGAGGTGCGCGGATATCCGGTGCCGGGCGTGTTTGCACAAAACCAAAAATAATGACCAGCCGCAAGATCGTCCGTGCGGCTGCCCAAAAAAACAGGCTCAAGGGTCTGTTTGAAAAAATTACAGCAAGAGAAGAGATATGAAAACAAACCTTTTCCAAAAACAATCCCGCATCAACGCACCGGTGGAAACGGTTTTTAACTGGCATGCGCGTCCGGGAGCCATCGAGCGCCTGAGCCCGCCCTGGGACCCCCTGACCATAGTTCGCGGCACCGGCGGCATTGAGGTCGGGGCCGAGGTCTTCATGCGTCTGAAAGCCGGGCCTCTTTCCGTGGGATGGCACGCCCGGCACACGCATTTTGAGGAGAACCGGATGTTTCGTGACATCCAGGTGAAGGGCCCCTTTGCAAAATGGGAACACACCCACCAATTTGAACCTGACGGTTCCGGCGGCTGCATCTTAAAAGACAGCATCGAATATGCCCTGCCCTTTCACCCCATCAGCACAGCGCTCATGAAACCCTTTGTTGAAAAAAAATTAAACGGGATTTTCACGTACCGGCACAATACCACCATCGCGGACATTGCGGCTCACCAGCGTGCAAACCTTATACAGCCTTTGAATATCCTCGTATCCGGCGCCAGCGGGCTGCTCGGTTCCGTCCTGATTCCGTTCTTGACCACCGGCGGCCACCGGGTCATGCAACTGGTGAGGCGGCAGCCGGACAAGACAAAGGGGGAAATTTTCTGGAATCCTTCGGCGGGAAAACTGAATCTGGATGCAGCGGGTAAAATTGATGCGGTGATTCACCTGTCCGGCGAAAATATCGGCGAAGGCAGGTGGACCCTTGCAAAAAAACGGCGCATCATCGATAGCCGCACCAAAACCACCGGGTTGATTGCTGAAACCATCGCCAGAATGAAAACACCCCCAAAAGTATTTTTGTGCGCGTCCGCCATCGGGTATTACGGGGACCGGGGAGACGCCCTGCTCGATGAATCAGACATTTCGGGCCGGGATTTTATCTCCGATGTTTGCAAACAGTGGGAAGCATCCGCAAATCCGGCCATTCAGGCGGGCATCCGCACGGTAAATCTTCGCATCGGCATCGTGTTCTCCCCCCAGGGCGGGGCTTTGGGCAAACTTCTTCCGCCCTTTCGGATGGGCATCGGGGGAAAAATCGCCTCCGGGCGGCAATACATGAGCTGGATCAGCATTGATGACGCAGTGGGGGCCATCCATCACACGATGCTGCATGACCAAATCACCGGGCCGGTCAACCTGGTTTCCCCAAATCCTGCCACCAACCTGGAATTCACCCGGACATTGGCAAGGGTTCTGTCACGGCCCGCTTATTTCACCGTGCCGAAAATGGCCATTGAAGCAGTATTCGGTGAAATGGGGCGGGAAACCATACTCAGCAGCACCCGAGTGCGGCCCTTTGTTCTGGAAACAACCGGATACCCCTACCGGCACCCGGACCTTGAAACCGCACTCCGGCATCTGCTTGGGAAAACCGGACGGAATGGGCTATTTGCCAACCAACTGCCATCGTCCTTCAATGGTGTCCGCTGACAAATCAGCGCCGCAATTCCATTCAACAAAATATCCGCCATTATTAACCTTCAGAAATTCATCATGATTTTGAAGTGCTTCAAACGCCTCAAACTCCAGATAAGGTCGGACATCAAAATCTCCCATACGGCCGTCGTCCGCAACAATGGACAACACCCAATTGGGTTGCGGAGATATTTTTGTTATTCTCATTGATCAAGTCCTTTGATTGGAACCTGATGTGGCTATCAAGAATCCGTCTTTTTGAAATGGTTCTCCGATTACCACACCCCCACAACCTTCTGAAAGATATAAATCACTTCTTCCATACCGATCCGGCCGCCCTGATTCACGTCTGTATCCAGAAAAAACGGCTGAGCCAGGCCTCCAATGCCCGCTAATCACAATCCTAACGCCAAACACAGCTTTTTCTCCAGTTCCAGCATCAGATGGACATTTGCTTTGCCCAGTCTTCTTTTGGCCAGCGTTTTGTTTAAATTTTGAACTTTCGACATTCGAAAGACCGAACCCGTCTTTAATCGCGTTTCTAAAAAATCAGCATTAGTGACTGATAGCGCATAGTCTGTTTTAGAGATTGGGCGCGACATATTCGATGAAATCAATGCCACCAGAAAATCCTGTTCCGCCGGATTTTCCGGAGATAAAATCAGGGCTGGCCGGACCTTTACGGATGTCAAATCTGAAAATGGAAAAGCTATCAAAATGATATCTCCCCTGTTCATAGCGCTTCTCCATCCGCTATGGTATAGATGTCTTCCGATGGATCATCCAGGAACGCAAATGAACCGGTTTGCTCAGCGGCCATCAGCACTTCCGCATCATTCATTTCCTGAACCGTCGCCCCATGTCTGGTTTTTTGTTCCAAAAAATCAATAAATTCAAAAACGGCAACCTGTTTATTATATGGCAAACGTTCCAATTTTTTTGTAATTTCATTGACGCTAATCATTTCGCTATCCTTTTCATTAGAGACTAAATGTATCACCAAAAGCAATAACGCCTTTGCAGGATGGAATACGTCCGGAAAAAGATCCGTCTTCAAGCTTGTCATATTCTGCCTGTGATAAGGCATTTTCTATGTAGCCGGAGAGAATAAACTGCAACATTTAGCTTTACCTCCTGAAATAATAATTGATGATAAGATGCAGGCAAAATCTGCCGCATGTTACCGCTGGCCTGCAACCTTCTGAAAAATATAAATCACCTCTTCCATGCCGATCCGGTCGTCCTGATTCACGTCCGCATCCAGAAAAACAGGCTGGGCCGGGACAATTCCGGCCATGATTTGAAGGGGCAGCACCGTGTCGGCCAAATCTACTTTCCCGTCGTGGTTGATGTCGCCGGGGATGGGGACAATGATGATTGTCCAGGGCGTATAATTGACATGGTTGCTGACATTATCACCAAGTCCGTCCGGGTTATACCATCCGCCGGTGGCCCGGTCGTCGGAATCGTCCAGCGGGCCGGTGGGGTCGCCCCAGTTGCAGTTGGTGGCGTTTATAATGGAGGTTCCGGAATAATAGAGGCCGTAGGCGGTGTTGTTTTTGATGGTATTGCCATAATAGGAACCGCCTCCCCTCGAAGTAATGATTATGCCGGTGGTATTGCTGCTAATGGTATTGCCTGTGACAGTAGGGGCTGAACTCCAATCGTAATGCAAATCATCGAGATTGATGCCAACAGGGAAC
>JBAQUK010000223.1:0-4681 GCA_049297455.1 Desulfosalsimonadaceae bacterium
GCGTAGCGCTACGCAACCTCGACTTTCCGGATGATAAAATTGACGTTATGCGACTATTATATAATTTAATATACTAAAATTATTAATTATATTTTCCTAATACCGGGCACGACAAAGCCGCAGCACCTCAACCGCAAAATCCATTCAGGCTTGATGGCAATCACGCTGCTTTATTCGGCATTGGGCAGATCCGGATACTCATCCAGGATGGGATTCAGCACCGGATTGGCCCCGCTATAAGCGGACCCCTCCCCCATGCTCCATTCGAACCAGGAACTGTCAAAATTACTGATCTCGGGATAGCCGAACATGTATGCATAAAACCAGGCCAGACTGGAGCGCCAGGCCGTGCCGCAGTAAAAACTCAGGTGTTTGTCCGCGGTCAGGCCCTTTGAATTCCAGTAAGGGTAAATCTCGTCCGGCGATTTAAGGGTGCCGTCGTCATTGACGTAGGCGTCGCTGTCCATTCCCCAGACTGCACCGGCGACACGTCCGCTGGTGGGAATATAGCTGTAGGGAGCGGTTGCGCCGGTATATTCATCCCAGGCCCGGATATCCACCATCAGGGCATCGGTTTCAACCCCGTTCACGACATTGCGAACAAAGGGAATATTCACCCTGTATTCAGGATGAATGGCGGTTGTGCGACCCGGATCATCCGGATCAAACACGTCCACCGGGGTCCGGACATTGACGGTTGTTTCCAGTTCATATCCGGCGTCCGTCCACCCTTTCTTGCCGCCATCCAGGAACCGGACGTCTTCGACACCGGCATACATCAGGGTCCAGAACACACGGGCCGCGGCGGATGCGCCCTTTGCATAAACAACAACCGTGGTGTTTTTGTCGATGCCCATATAGGCGATGGCAGGCAGCAGGTACTGGTCGGGATAGATGTTCCACCAGTTGCGCGGCAGGGCATCGTCCGGCCCCAGCCCCTTGGCGGCGTCCACCGCTTCGGTGGTGCTGCGGTCCATGCAGGCGGGCTCGCCTTCGTCCACGGGCCAGTCGTTCCGGGCGTTGAAGCAATCGTATTCGATCTCATCCGTGTTCACCCAGATGGCTCCGGGGACATGGCCGTTGTTGTAATAGTCGCCGGCCTCTCCCCAGCCGGTTTCAACAATCACATAAGGCTTGCCGTCATTGTTCTTGTCCACCATCTCCTTCAGCCACTTCGCATTGACCAGCTTGTCCGTGTGGCCGGTCTCAATAGGATTGTTCTCATCCCAGCTCCACCCGAAGAACCCTGAGTCGTAGTTTGCGATATCAGGGAATCCCAGCAAGTAGGCAAAGTAAAAGGCCAAGCTTGACCGCCATCCTGTCCCGCAATAAAAAACGGCCTTCTTATTGGAAGTAATTCCGCAATCCTCCCACATCTGCTCCATTTCAGTGCGCAACGTTTGATCGGCATCGGCATAAGCGTCGTTGTTATGACCCCATACAGCACCCGGAATGCGCCCTTCATCGTCAAAGTGCAGGTAAGTATTTGAACCGGGTGCGCCTGTGAATTCCGCCCACCGTCGGATATCCGCAAGCACCGTCGTCGGCCCCAACTCCAGTTCCGCTACATCGTCGGTGGTTGCCAGATATTCAGGGTGAACCGGCACAACAGCGCCAAAAGGGATGGGCGACGGCGTGTTGGGTGTCGTCTCCACATCATAACCGGCCGCCACCCAAGCATCATAACCGCCGTTCAGAATGCGCACGTCTTTTACTCCCGCATACATCAAGGCCCACGCAGTACGTCCGGCCGGCGTGAGGGAGGAACCGTATATAACCACTGTCGTGTCTGTCGTGATTCCCATGTTTTCGATAAAGGTCTGGAGTTCGGCGTCAGGCAACAGGTTGCCGTCGCTGGGGGAGCTGTAGGGATAGGCAGGATAGCCGCCCTCCAAAGCATAGATATTCAGATGGATGGCGTGCGGAATGTGGCCCGCATCATAGTCGCCGGTGTTGTCGCCTCCCCGATTAGACATGGCTTCTATGATGACATACCTGTTCCCGGAATATGTGGGCGGATTTTTACCGTTGATAAGCGCATCGACCCATGCCGGATGCACCAAGGCCTGATAATTTTCCATTTTTTCCATGGGATAGGCGGCAGCATCGGCCGCAGCCCAATCCCGGATGGATGCGTCATAATTCGCGACCTTCTCATAACCCATCAACCGGCAGATAAAATAGGCATAGGCGCTCCGGATGCCTGAAGTACAATAAGGTACGATTTCCTTGTCCGGCGTTATTCCTCTGGATTCAAACAACTCTTTCATATCCGCATATTCCAGTATGGATTTGTCCGTCTGAAAAGCCCACTCATAGGGGATTTGCACCGCGCCGGTGATGTGGCCGCCCCTTTTCTCATTATAAAGCTGCCATCCGATGAATTCAGCATCAGTCCGGGTGTCCACCAGGGCGAAATCCGCGTCATTCATCCGGTCCTTTATGTGTTCCTTGCCGGCCACCACGCTGTCCTTGACAATCGCCGCAAATTTGGCCGCCTTACGTGTCCGGACGGTAGTTTCCGGCGTATTGCCGTCAGCAACCCATTTGTCCCAGCCGCCGTCCAAGATGCGGACATTGGGGCAGCCCAGGTATTCAAACATCCAGAACAGCCGGCCGGCTGCTCCCCAGGACGCGGTGGTGTCGTCATAGATAATCATCCAGGTATCCCGTTTGATGCCGGCGGCCCCCAACAGTGTTTCAAGTTCGCTCACCGGTTTGAGGTTCGTCGAGGAATCGACAAACCCCTGCCACGGCATGGAGAGGGCTCCCGGAATATGACCGGCATTATAGGCATCCGCGCTCCGGGCATCCAATATCACCACACCGGATTCGGATAAGTCCGGAGCCTGGGACAGTAACCCGCCGTTGGGATATCCTTTGATTGTGGGATCCACATCGGGGTGGGAACTGGAACTGGAATCGCTGCACCCGGCCAGGGCCAGGACGACAAAACACATGAATACAATCAATAACCGCAACTTCTGAAACATAGAACTCTCCTTATTTTAATATAATGACGGGAACAGAACGATCCAAAATACTGCCATGAAGGAGCAGCCTTGTCCAATCCATAATATCTATCTTTTCTCTGGTCATTATAGGGATTTTCAATTATCAGGCCGGGCCTGACTTGCCAGGTACGCGGCAAGCCAAACCCTGAGGCGGATATCCGGATTGCGGATACGGCGTCCATACGACAGCGAAATTTCCGGATTGTTTGAGAAATGCGGGGTGATGTGAGGACGGACGCAGAAATAAAAATGGCTTACGGATGTTCCCCGTAAGCCATTGATTTTTTTTTCTATGCGATGCGCCATTGGGTTTTAAGCGACGGTTTCAGCACCTTGATGATAAAGCAACTGTCAGCTTGAGCTAATTCGTGTGCGAGTCATGCCACCTACCGTACCGGAAGATTAATTCCGAGCTTCTGGGATACTTGCTCAAGTGTACCCGTTTCCACTGATTTTACTATGTATTCATCTCCTATCAGGTCTCTTATGTACAGCTTGTTGTAAATAAACATAAACAACAGCCCGCTTAAACCCATCGTAAGCATGGTGAGCAAGAATATGATGATTGCCCATTTCCAATCCCCTCGAAAAAGAGGCGGAAAGAATGCAAAAAATAAGACTGTCCAGGAGAAGCCGACTGGCGCTTCCTTGATCTGCCCGGTATAGGGATTTTCCATCACAAGTTTCGTATAAGCCATTTTCTTCTTTCTCCCTTGTTGCTCCGCTTTGGTTATGTGTGGCGATAAGGCGGAGTGTCCTATCGCCGAACGTTTCAAATCACCGAGTGCAAAAGGCTCTCACAAAATTATGCAGAAGCGAAAAAGAGGAGAAACCACTAATGGTGAAAAAAGCGGCTGCCTTTTGCATTTGGTTGTTGTGCGCAGAACTTGTAGCCTACTGGCTCAACTTGGAGCTGGCAATACGATTGAGGCTGACACCGATCAAGCATCTGCTTGATCTGCATGGCCCAGTCTTTTCTGGTTCGATGCTCGGTGACCTCTACATGTCTCTTGCCCGCCAGTGGTTCTACTTCCATAAAAATTTCCGCCACCCCATTCCGAATATACTCGTCGTCTTCACGTCTTGGCTGCCCCGGCTGGCATGGGATAGGATCACGAACTTCGCCAATCATTTGTTTGCACGATTCATCCATGCACACCACCGGAAAGGCAGGATCGTACGGCAGGTGATATACCTCCAGAACATCCTCCATCGCTGCTACAAAGGCGGCGTTCCCTTCCGGCGGGATTTTCCAGTACTTGCTGAGGTGAGGTTTAAGTTCGTTTTTTTTAAAACCCTCTGGACCGTCATATGTGAGATTGTATCTGTAAAATTCAGTTCCACTGCTTTGTCGGCAAGGAGTTTGATGGTCCATCGCTTTCGTCCTTCAGGGATTTCCGAGCAGGCTAAAGCGATCAATTTGGCTTCAAAAGTCCCGTCAAATTTTATCTCTCGGGGTGGCTTATCTCTTGGTTTACGTTTCAACGCCGCTTCAAGTCCATCCTCAACAAAGCGCTTTTTCAAATGTTCAATGGTGCGGCTGTTAATCTTTACATTCTATGAACCAAAACAGGCGGTGGATTTTTAGATTCCGTTGACAGATTAAAGCGATTACCAGAATAAATGAGCCTCTGAGAAAGAGGCCTTTTTTTTTAAAAGGGCGGCGA
>JBAQUK010000224.1:0-1930 GCA_049297455.1 Desulfosalsimonadaceae bacterium
TCGCCGCCCTTTTAAAAAAAAAGGCCTCTTTCTCAGAGGCTCATTTATTCTGGTAATCGCTTTAATCTGTCAACGGAATCTAAAAATCCACCGCCTGTTTTGGTTCATAGAATGTAAAGATTAACACTAATAATGTCAATACAATGTACATTCCAGATTCAAATCTGGTCCTATCCATAGTGCAGTCTAATAACAAGAAACAGACATTATCTGGTAAACACAAGCATTTCCTTTCAGTAACCAAACAAGCAGTGGCGCGCTCTTGGCATCAGAGCCAGCAATGGATTCCAATTGATCCAATATTGGCAATCATGGAGTTAACGAAACAGAACGTGACACCAAACTTTAACTCCTACATTAAGCTTTACAAAGATTTTTTTGAAGGAATATATAGAGTTGACGATGTGGCGCCAGAATGGGTGGCTTCCACATACCTGGTCACACTCAAAGCACATGTGAGTACGCACCCGTCAATATCCAGAACTATCGAAGCCGTATATTCATTTTGTCCTCCAGAAGAAAAACCCACAGATATAGCAGCAAAAGAAAGCTGTAAAAGATTTTTCAACTGGATTTGGAGAGAAAGAGAATCTCTAACATTAATTGGCGGTCCACTGATGTATCTTGCTGTATATGCATTTTGCGGAAGCCCGCAGGCCAGAGCCTTCATAAAGTATTCAAGGCGTTCTGCAGCAACAGCCAAAAATGTCGCGTGGGACTTATTGTACTGGATCATGTTAGAAATAGATTATCACCTTGATAAATATGAAAATTCAGTAGTGTGCACCTCTGACTATGCATTAGCGGAGTTGCTTTCGTCGCGAGTAAATAAAGGTCATAGGGGACAAATAAGCATTTCAACCGAAGAAAGTTCTATTGAATCATATGGTGACTTCAACCCGGTGAAGCTAAAAAGACTTGAGAACACTATATTGGAAAAGGAAATTTTCCAAATGTTGGCGCAACTCTTTATGGCGTTGGAATTAGTTGAGAAAAACTCCACGAAATTCGGGTTCAATGAACTGTATGCCACATAACTCATGGCCCAATCCAACCGGACGCGCGATAAGGCCGCTCGCCGCTGATGGCGGACGTTGGGCAACATTACCCAAGTCATTAACGAAGATAGTTATATGAGAGCGGAATAACTTCTGGACTAACTTAATTAAGGGGCAAGATTTTTCTGGAAACATTGCCTCATTCAATTCTTGAGCATAAATCGGAGGCAGGCTATGAACAAGATTTCTATTTTAATTTTTGTTGTTTTTGTCACGACCGTTGCATTCGCAGAACAAGTATCAAACCCATTCGGATTTGATTGGAGAACTGACAAGCCTATTGGAAAAAACTGGATAAAGATTACGGACATACATTATCTCGACAAAAGTTCTGTAAAGAAGGTCACGGGAACTATGTATCAGGCGAGCCTTTGCAATGAAATGAAGTCGCCTAATGGCGGTATTGTTTGGAATTATTTTAATGTAAGGGTTGATTGTAAAATTAGGCAAGCATATTCACAAATTAACGGTGAGTGGGTAGGGCCGGCAAACCCTACAGAAGAAGACAACGCTGTTCTACAATATGCTTGTAAGTGAAAAGTGTCTTAGGTTTAACAAACGAAATAGATGCCCAACATGACAATGGTGCGGACGCGAAAGCCGCGCCGCACAGCGCTCAGTTAGGCTACGCAACGCATACACCAGAGAATTCAGGGACGCCGTACCGAATTAATCGATTTTTTTCCTTTTACTTTTCTTGATGGGCAAGAAAAGTAACAAAAGAACCCAGCCCCGCGATGCGGAAAACTCCCTGACCCGGTGGTTTCCGTGGCGTGGGCAAAAACTCGCTTTATGAAGTGGAATGCCGGGCTTTGTTTGGCCGATAAAGTTTATCGCGTCCGTCAGGTTCATTGGCCTTTATCCGCTCAGAC
>JBAQUK010000225.1:0-48591 GCA_049297455.1 Desulfosalsimonadaceae bacterium
CGATCAGGAACTTGCAACGCTCTCGATCGAGCGAGAGGAGTTCCACGGCGAATGGAACTATCGACTGCGACCGAGGAGTGAACATACTCATGCCTAATTGTTCAACTTATTATTTCTCACTTACTAAGTTCAAAGGGAAGATTGCCGGTTACATCGGCGGATGCCTTGATGGTGACTTTCAATTGCGTGTCGCCTCTCTGGATGCCCTTGATCTGATATTGCCGGTCCCCAAATCCCACAATAAAGCCGTGTTCGATCTCTTTATACAGGGATTGTTTGCGGGCGTGGATTTTGTCGGAGCATTCCAGGGATTTGGGGTTGGCGGTTTTAAGCAGG
Organism: Desulfosalsimonadaceae bacterium; assembly: GCA_049297455.1. Lineage (GTDB taxonomy): Bacteria > Desulfobacterota > Desulfobacteria > Desulfobacterales > Desulfosalsimonadaceae > SURF-3. Next base: position 337 of record JBAQUK010000225.1, read on the forward strand.
CCTTCAAATTGCTCCGGGGTTTGCCGTTTAAAGTAGACGTTGACATCCTTTACCGGCAGTGCCACCGGATAAGCGGTAATCCCTTTTTCCTTTAACCGCAAAGAGACACTTTCCGACGCCTTGATTCCCGCGTCGTCCGCATCAAACACCAGAAAGGCTTCCTTGATTCTGCCGGTAAAAAAAGACAGGTGCTCATCCAGCAGTCCGTTGACGCCGTAAATGGGCATCACGTTCTTAAACCCCTGATCATACAGGGTTAAGGCGTCGATGATGGACTCCGTCAGAATGATGGTCTGGGACCGTTTGACCGCCTGGCGGTTCACCAGGCCGGAACGGGAGCCGGGCAGATACAGATGGGTGACGCCGGATTCGCCGGGGGGATTGATGCTCCTGCCGTAGAGATTCACAATAGCGCCGGTCTGATCATGCAGCGGGAATGTGACGCAATTGTAAAAGGTCTCATGGCCTTTGGCGTTTAAAATACCGATGGTTTTCAGGGAGTTGATGACATCATCATCTGCCGGAAGAATATCCCGCAGGGTGCCGTTGGCAAAACCCGCGCCAAAGTCCTTTAAGGAGGCAATATCCGTGATGCCGCGCTCATTCTTAAGATAATCGATCCCCCGGCTGTCTACGGTGAATGTATGCTGGTAATAGGCCACCACACGGGCAAGAAGCTTTTTTTCTTTAACCGCAAGGGATTTGGGGGGATCGAGGGAAGGCGTTGGGGTATTTCTCTTGATTCCATTGTCAGACAGCCGTTTGACCGCTTCCGTAAAATCCACTTTATCAAAGAGTTCCACAAACCGGATCACGTCTCCGGCAGCCCCGCAGCCAAAACATTGCCAGAGGTTGGTGGATGGGTTGACGGACAGGGAAGGGTTTTTATCATCATGGAAGGGGCATAAGCCGAACCAGCCTTTGCCGTTTTTTTTGAGGGTTACGCCCCTGGATTCCACCAGGGATTTTAAGTCAACGGACGCCTTGATGGTATGGATGACTTCTTGCTCGATCATTCTCATATCTCCCCTTATCTCGTAATTTCTCAAACAGGATGTCGCGCAGATGGTTCAATGCCTCCCGGAACTGGACGGGGTTCACCAGGGCGTGGCCGTTTAAGTAATCTTTGTCATGCCGGTGCAATTCCTGCCCGGTGAACATGAATGACGCGATCTGCTTGCCGTTCTGCCGGAACCGGATATCCTCAAGGTTTCCGCCCATGCACATGAAAAACGCGCCCCGGAAGATGTCGGTGGTTTCAAGAGTGGATGAATTCAAAAAAATCACCTCCTTTTGAAAAAATATTTGTTCAATTTTCTCAATTAAAAATAGACGATACGCCAAATAATTTTATTGTCATATAGTCCATCATTGATTGGCCTATAATGCAATTTATGTCAAGCATAAAAAATACCGATTCAACAAATAAGTTGTTTTTTAGGAGCATATCGTCCTATATTTATATCAAATTGTATTTTTCTGATTAAATCCAAGGGGGAAATATATGACACTCGCTGACAATATACGGAAAGCCAGAAAAGCCAAAGGCTGGTCCCAACGCACGTTAGGGGAAAAAATCGAATCGGACACCAGCTATATTAACCGCATTGAAACCGGCAAGCTCAATCCATCCATTGCGGCATTGATACGTATTGCCGATGCGCTGGAACGAACTCTTGACCAACTGGTAAAAGACGGGGATGAAGCGGCTGACGTCCACATCCGGGACAAAAGCCTGACTGAACGAATGCGCCTCATTGACGCACTGGAGGAAACGGATCGCAACATGTTGATCCATATGATGGACACAATGCTCACAAAACAAAGAATGAAAGAGCTTATTGTCGGCAAGGAAAGTACATGATCACAACAGACCGTTATATTGGGAGATATCACCATGCAAACTGAAAGCATAAAACAAGAAGCGTATATCATCCTCGACAAACTGCCGGAACAGGCAACATGGGACGACCTGATGAATAGAATCTATGTTCGCCAGGCCATTGAGGCGGGAATAAAAGACAGTGACGCCGGTGAAACAGTGGATGTTCATGAGGTTCGCAAAAAATTCGGGCTAAAAGAATGAAGGTTCTCTGGACGAAAAACGCGATTAAACATCTTGCCAGTATTTACGAGTATATTGCTGCAAATTCCCCGGCATACGCCAAGCGGATGGTTGACAAAATCACCAGACGTTCGGTGCAGATAGCGGATATGCCGTACTCGGGCCGGAAAGTGCCGGAATATGAGGCCGATGACGTCCGGGAATTAATCGAATATCCGTACCGGGTTATTTACCGGATAAAAACCGGCCAGATTGATGTATTGGCGGTAATCCACGGCGCACAACAATTACCGAACGACATTTAAAGCAGTTCGTCTGCCTCCTCGGGCTTCAGCCCGCCAAAAAGACGGCTGTCTTCCGCTTCCTGCGGGGGCAGCCGGGCTGATTTTATTATCTTTTCCCGCCCACCACCCCAAAAAACAAAAGGAATGGGTCAATTTTAATCCCCGCCCGCCCAGCGCAGGCCGGTGGCATTAACGGCGATGGTGGTTTCGTGCCGGCCGGGGCCGGCATGATTTGATGCACTGTTACATATCGGACTTTATCAGACAGAATTTTGTCAGTCTTAATTTTTCAGCGGTAAAATGCCGTCTGATAAAGTTTCAATATGTAACCTGACACAAATCCCGCCAGCCCCTTGTCGGCTTGCGGGGACGATGGTTGCAGCTTTGGACGGCCGGCCTGCGCTCCCCCAAAAAGGAATTGGGGCTGTTTTTATTGGCGGTTAAAAGAAAAAAGGTGGGCGGCGCATTTAAACATGGGCATCCCTATTCTTCACCTTTTCAGCTTTGATCAATGACAATTTTACAGGTGAAAAAAACCTGATTTTGTAAAATTATGAAATATATCTCATAAAAAATCAGGGCGAAAATGTGTGTTTTTTGACGCTCATTAAGTTGTCAATTTATATAAAATTTAATTAGTTATTGGTGTGCCTGCCGGTGTTTAAAGCCGGGACCAACCCTTCAATTTTTGACTTGCCGCTTAAGCGGCAAGTGTCCATGAATCGTCCGGATAAGCGATAACGCTTTCAGCCGTGTGATCAAATCGGCGCACAGCTATGTTTTTGTCCAAAAATCATCACCAGCATAGGTGCCATATTCCGAGGCCTGAACTTGCTTAAAACCACTTTTTTACCGCCAAAAAGGTGGTTCTAAGACCATAAATGACCCCTCTATTAACATTTATTGCGTTAATTTCCAATTAGTTAATTTGGTCCGACAAGGGCTCAGGACCAGGACAGGACGGGAAAACGATTTTTTTTCTGCTCAGGAGATGCATTTTTTTTGAACGGAAATGGGAATGACACAAATCAATAAAGTTAGCAGACAGCCCAAAAAAGAAAACAGCGGTTAAAAGAAAAAATCAATTAACCGCCGGTGAATCTGTCAAGAATGAAGATCTGACCCTGTTTCACTCCCTGGCAATCCTTGCCAGTGCCACCCGCAGAATTTATGATATTTTTGTTATTTTCATAATGGCATAACAATACCGACCAAGATAAAAAATAGGCTTAGAGCAATTATAGAATAGAACCAAAACAAAGGCTCCTGTTTTTGTGAGCAAATTTTATAATAATCATATAAAATTTTAATATCATGAAAGCCTGTAATCATATAATTCTTTAAGTTCTTGCTTTTATAAGTTTTAACTTTTGGGACTATAATACATATATATATCCAACAAATTAATATCGAAATAAAAAGCTCGATAATTATAAAATAATTACTCATCAGAATCATTCCTTAAATAAGGATTCGCTGCACACCAGTTCGGCCCAATTATGTATATCTCACCACCAAAATCGCCAAAACTTAAATCAATACCTTTAGCATTTGATACTTCTGTATTAGTTCCATACAAACTTCCAAATTTAATTATGCCACCAGATATTCCTCCGAAACCTGTCGCAAAAGTTGCACCATTAATGTAAGAATCTCCTTTAATTCTTAATACATCAGGTTCGGAGGCCGTCCGATCAGAAAAAATCTCTACATTATGATTTGTATATGAAAAGATCAAAAACTTTGGGCTAACTGAAACACCCCATAATCTTCCTTTGAAATCAACTGCATCATACCCACAACAGGCAAAGCGATCTTTGTGTCTTTTAGTTGAAACAACAGAGCCTTCAATGTCCACAAATCCGAACCCAATAAAGGGTGAGGTGAACGCCCTTGCATTCCAATGGACGACATATTCTGCCAATCCTAAAATATCATAATGCTGCAATGAATTATAAACGAAACCATAAGGATTAACTTCAGTATAATAAAGATTAACCTTTTCTTTTATAAATAAGTATGGTTGCTTTTCCAAAAGTGACTCAGGTAGTAACAATTTCAAATAAAATCTTGAATGCCCTAATTCATTTATAGGATCTTTACTTGTCCATCTTCCCAACCCAGCCGAATAATACCTGTACCCATAATAAACCAGCCCGGTTTCATCATCATGGTACTTTGTGCTGAACCTGAACGGATTCTCCCCGGCATATGCGCCATCAGCTTTAATCGGCTTTCCGTAAGGATCGTACTCATACTGGGCCGCAATCACGCCGTCAACGGCATTCACCACCTGTCCGATGTTGCCATTAGCATCAAAACAATAGAGATAGGAGGCTGAGCCGTCCACGGTAGCAATCAACCCGCCGATGCCTCCCGCCCCCTGCAAGGACTGACTCAGATCCTGGCCCCAAACAAAATACCGGCTGGTGGTAGTGGAACCGGCCTCGGTGATCTCTTCCACCAGGTTCCAGCCATCGTAGACGAAGAAGAATTCAGAAGTCAGGAGCCAGGAGTCAGAATTATAGGCATAGACCGATTTTTTCACCCTTCGGCCCATGTAATCGTAAATAAACTCGACTTTTTTGTCGCCATTGGCCGGATTGCGCGGAGCAACAGAGGTCAGGCGATTTTCAGCGTTGTAAGAAAGCGCCATCTGCCCGCCGCTTACCTGGATTCCGGCGTTCGCCGGAATGATGGTGAGGTTGCCATCGGCATCATAAGTAAGTGTTGATGTTTCACCACCGGCGGTAATTTCATCATATTGATTTAAACTGTTTGCGGTATAGGATTTGGATGCCGATCCTTCTGTGGCCGTGTTCCGGTTGCCGATGGGATCGTAATCATAAATCCGCTTCTCCGGTTCCACCGGCTGGGTGATGTTGTCCGGATCGGTTCCCATGAACCGGGAAGATTCCGTCAGCTCATTTCTGTCATTGTACTGGTATTTGTTTTGGGCATCGGCGCTGAAGGCGATCCCGGTATTGGCCACGGACGTGCGACGGCCCAAGGTGTCATATCGATAGGCGTAATTGGAAATTACCTGAACCCCGAACGTGTTCTGAACGGAAGTTTTCACATTCCTGTTGGGTTCGTAGGCATAAGCGGCGGTTAAATTGTTGTTTGTGGACGTGGTGGACAGCAGATCGGAATTGGGTGCATAGGTATAGGCTGCGGTTCCGGTCTGGCTGTTCACATTCCAGTTCACCCCGTCCATCCGGCCTGTTTGATCATAACCATAAGAAATCTCATAATTATTCAGGCTGAATCCGGTATTTCTCCCTTTTACCCCGCTGGTCTCATACTGCCGGGTGATGGTCCGGTTGATGATGCCGGTGATGGTTTCCGATGCCGGTTGCAAATTGCCAGTGTAGGCAAACGTCCGGGAGCCTGCCGCGTCGGTGACATGGGTTTGCAGGCCCAGACGGTCATAGGTGAAACCGATGTCCGGCGTGGCGTCGGAATAATCAATGCCGGTGAGTTCGCCGGTGGCCGGGTTATAAGCATAATCGGTGACGATGGGATTCCCGGAATCGGTTCTGGCCCAGGTGCGGTCAGAGAGATGACCGGCCGCATCATAGGTATAGGTCACGGCGTTTCCGGCGGCATCGGTTTTGGATGTCAAAAGACCGGTGGCGTCATCATAATTCCAGGCCGTGGTATCGCCTGTGGCGCTTGTGGGCCACGTGACGCCGTCCCAGTCGGAACCGATCCGGAAGGTTGTCATGGCGATCATGCGGCCCAGACCGTCATATTCATATTCCACCGGATAGGCCCCGTCACCCCAGGTTCGGATGACCTGACCCTGGAGGTTATAGGCGTACCGGGTGGATTTGCCCAAGGCATTGGTTTCGACGGTTTTGCGGCCTGTGATTGGATCATAGGCAAAAGCCGTGCGGGAGCCTGCGGCATCTTCCACATAATCCACCCGGCCTTTGGCGTCATAATGGGTGATGGATGTCCCGGTGCGCGGGTCCGTGACCCCGGTCTGACGGCCAAAAGCGTCGTAGGCATAGGTCATGGTGACGCCGGTTTTGCCGGTGGATGACATCATAAACCCGGCGACGCTCACACTTTGGGCGTCAATGGTGGAATCCGGATAATCCACGGTCCGGGTTTCGGTATGGCTCGCCCGGTCGAGAATGGTCTTTGAAACCGCCTGATTGCCGAACATGTCTATTGATACGGATTCGGCGATTAGGCCCGCGGTCCCGAGTCCGGTGATCCGGCTGCGGCTGATGCCGGTGGATTTGGCTTCGTCGGTGTTTTCCTGAGCATAGATTTTTTGTTCGTTCTGCTGCCACCAGTCGTCATCGATTTGGGCGTACCGGGTGTCGGTTTCCGTAATCCGGTCGGCTGATACGGATTCCAGGTCGCCTGACCCGTCCACATCCAGACCCGAGCGGATCTGGTTGCCCAGATCGTCATATTCAACCACCTGGTCGGCCTGACCGGTGGCTTGGGTTTTGATGAGCTGTCCTATATTATTATAGGTGTTGGAAGCGGTGACAACAGCGCCGGCAAATCCGGGTTTTTCGGTTTTGACCACCCGGCCCAAAACGTCGGTGAAGGTCTTTTCCCACATGGCCGACCCCTGACCGCCGGTATAGACTTTTGTCCAAAGGGTGTTGTCCGCATTCACGCCGTACTCATACACCCTTTCCACCGTGCCGGTGCCATAAACACGCTTGACCTGCCCATCCATATACCGCTCGGTGACTTCCGTTGCCCCGCCCGGACGGGTCACGGTGGTGGTGCGGCCGTCCGCGCTGTAATCATAGACCGTGGTCAGGCCGGACGGGTCCGTGGAACTCTTGAGTCTTCCGGCAGTGTCATACGCACTGGAGGTTGCCTGGGATAATCCGCCCGCGCTGACCACCTGGGTCAATCTGCGTCCGGCGGCGTCATAGGTGTAAGTTGTTGAAATGACGCCGGAAGGTCCGGGTCGGGACTGGGTCTCCAGACGGTTTAACGCATCATAGAAAAAGCTCGTCTGCACGCCGGTTTCATCCACCGTCGATTCCCGGTTGCAGCATCCCCACACGCTTTCGGTGACGGTTCCGGTGGAGGTCTCGGTCTTGATCACATGGCCGCTATTGTCCAGGATGTTGACCGACCACTGGACCCGGGCGTAATCGGTACCCGTGTATACATAAGATGCGGACATCAGGGAACGGCCGAAGGTATCGGTTACCGTGATGTCTTTGGTGGTTTTATGGGCGATTCCGTCAGGACTTACCGCCGTGCCGTGAATAACGGTTTCCCGGACGTCCGTGCCGGAGCCCGGCGTGAATGTTCCGGGTTTGCCGGGTACATAGTTGCCTTTTTCATAATCATAGGTGTCCTGCCGGTAATCCGGAGAAGTGACCTGACGGATCTTGCCGGAAGTTACGGACTTGAGATCATCCTTATAATAAATTCGACTGGTGCGAAGATTCTGGGAATCATTATAGGCAGCCGACGGATGCGCACATTGTTCCGTAATCTCGATCCGGTTGCCGAAGGCATCGGTCATGTAGGCATAGTAGGTTCTGGAAACCGGTTTCCCCTCAATGAATTCGTTGACGGTCCGGGGTTGCCGGATATTTTCGCGCAAGCCCGAATCACCCGGAAGCGGTTTATAATCATAAGTGATGACACGGGCCTGATTTTCCGGCGCGTCCGGCGGCGCGTCCAGCCACGAACGCACCGTCTTTATCCCCCAGCCGTCGGCGTCATAATAAAACCGGTTCCAAGACCCGTCCGAGTTGACCTCTGACTTGATCCGGCCGTTCTCTCCGGGGTTTGCCGGGCTGTCATAATAGGTATAGGTGGTGGTCAGGGCCGCGCCAGCCGGATCCGTGACGGAAGAGACCGCCGCAAGACCCCGGGGGAGTTTTCTTAAGGTTTTTACTGTTGTTTCCCCCACATTGCCGGAGGCGTCCTTGACGGTTTGGGTGACGATCTGGTCATCCCCGTTTTGGGTCACGGTTCTCTGGATGGTTTTTGCATTGTTGATGGTCAATGCGACGGTGTCGGCGTCCGGCTGGGTATAGGCAAAGGTTTTGTTGGCATTGGCATTGCTGACTGTCAACGTGTTGCCCGATCCGGCGATCTGCCATACCTCATCCGGGGAGCCCTGCACCGTGTATTGCCCATCTGCGTTTTTCGCACCGGCCGCCCCACGTTTGTAAAAAGAAAGGGTATAGCCGGATTCCGACACATTGGTGATATTGACGAAACTTTCCGGGGCTAAAATCTGGCGAAGGGTGCCGTCCGGGGCATTCACGCGCCTGATGCCGTCCGCTTCATCCAACTGGTCCCATGACAGGGAGGTGAACAATATCTTTGCGGGGGTTGACAGTTCCGGGGTGATTTTTTCTGAAAAGAGCATGATGGTGCCGGCCGGGTTGCCATGGGTGTCAAGACCAATGGAAAATCTCATGTCCACACACCCCACATCCGGAATGCCCTTACCGTTTTCACCGCACACATCACCACCGCAATCCGGGCATTCCACAAAAATGATTTCTTCACGGTGTATGTTGGGATATTCTTTATCCGTTGCCCGAAGCACAACAAACCCCTTCGGGCTTTCCTTGTCCACGGTAATCTCGCCGGAAACCGAATTCACATGCACAAACAGACTTTCCTTCTTCTCTGTTGGCATGATCGACCATGTGACCTCCCGATTTACGGGATAGGTATGCGCGCTGGCTGTTGCGCTCTCGCCCGGAAGAATAAAATTTTTGTCGTTATCAAGCACAATGGAATGGATAAACGGAAATTCATACCGCCAGAGGACATTCTCCCGATCACTGGTCTGATACAGGCGGATACCCAAAATATCCATGGCGTCAAGCTCTTGTATCTTTCCCCAGTCAAGATCCGTTATGAGGTGCCCGGAGTTTTTAAAATCCAGGGATACCGCATCCGGACTGTTGATCTCCGCAGCGACTTCTTCATCCGCAAGCCCGTATTTCAAATCCCTTTCCATGCCGAACTTATACAACTCAGGAAGTTCATCCTGCAAAAGGGTATAGAGCAAATCCGGTATTTGAAACTGGTATTTCGGATCATCAATACAAGTGTACTCATCAACTTTCTCCCCATCCACATCCTTTTTACCGGATTCCTCCATTTCCAGATCCAGCAGGGTAAATTCCATTTCCGGGCGGTAAACCCAGTGATAAATCGGTGTATATACCGGATCTAATGGAGAATCCGTATACGCCTGGAATCTGGCCGCTTCCGTGGCTTCCGTGTTTAATATGGGGATTTTCACCGGCACATAATGTTTGGGGCGATACTGCAGCGGACCGTCGGGGGCCGCGCCGATGGTGGAAAAATCCGGGTTGTCGTCAATGCTTTCGCCGTTCACATGAATATAATAATGGGCCTTGTCAAGCGCACCTTCCGGCAGTTTTAAGAGAACTTTATGCAGGCCGGGGATGATTTCAAAATTGGCGATCAGGGGGCTTGCTTCCTCGAGGGTGTTCTCTTTCACCACTTTTGCCAGCCTTCCGGTATATCCCGGAAGATCCGGCGGCAGGGCCGCGCCGTCCCAGTCCACCCAGTCGGTGGTGACTGAAATATACTGGTCGCTGGTCAGGCCGGAACCTTCAAACCCGATGATGTGCTCATACTCCTTTCCTTTTGTCAGGCCCATATCCACCTTGTATTTGCGTTCCGCCCTGATGGAAAGGTTCGGCGGCCGCATGACGACCTCCTCCGGCGTGAAGTTGAGCAGGGTTTCGGACCCGTTCTCACTGTATCCGAACTTCACCCTCTGCGTACCGATATACCCGGTGGCCCGGTTGACCAGAATGACTTTGACATATTCCCCGATTTTGAGGTGGTCGGCAACCACGCCGCGCAGTTCATCATCCATCTGCACGGATGACTGCCATTTTTCGATATTGTCCTTGCGCCCGGTGATCTGGTATGAAATAGGCCCGCGCAGCATCATTTTATAATGAATCCGGGCACCTGACGAACCGTCCGAACCGCCGCCGTAATACCAGTTCTTCTTGTCTTTGCCCAGCCCTTCGATGCAGGCAATGAGCATGTCGTTTGACTCACGGAAAATATACGTGTCCGTGTTTTCAAGGTCGTCGGTGGTGATGGTTTTTAAAAGGGCGAAATCTTTATTGTCCGGAGGCGGAAAAGGCTTATCCGACTCATCCACGTCCGGAGTATCCGGGTCATCCGCATAGACGGGCATCAGGTCTTCGGTATTGACCAAATATTCCGTTTCGCCGCCAGTGACGGGAATAACCCCAACCACGGAAGCATCAATGCCGATATCTCCGCGCTGCTCATTTTTTAACACCGCCGTGCCCGTCATCATCGCCACATCAATGGGAATATTGACGGTATTTAAGGGATTCCCGGCATTGGCAAGGGCCGCGCTTTGAACGCCCCATGCATCGCCATATGTCACCCCCTCAAGGGAAGGGCCTGTCATTAAAAAATTCGGGCATGCGCCCACGTCACCGCCGCCGGCAAAAACCGTGGGCCATGCCAAATAATAAAACCCCGAGTGATCGGAATCCTCGGGATCAAAATTTTTAAACCGAAGGGTGACCAGAAGACTCAACCACTGCGAATACGGCAGGCAGGACACCGGCATGTTCATGGAAATCCCGAAACCGCCGTTTTCAAGGCTTGCCGTGCGCCAGCCGCCGGGTGCTTCCACCTTTGCCCCGCTGACGGGACCCCATAGTTTATCTGGGGGTTCATCTTTACTTCCAAAATAGTTATATCCATACAAACCATCCACCACGGGCGGACTGGGCTGCCCAAGATATTTGCCTTTTGTATAAAATCCGCTTTTAAAGGCAATGTTCCAGTCATGGGTTTCGATGATGGACAGGGGTTCCAGCCTGACCAATACCGTTCGGATTCCGGGATCCAGGCTGGGAATCCCCTTCTGAATACAGTAAGCCTCCGCGGACATGACTTTGACCTTGTCTTCGGCCAGATCCTCCTTTGCCTCACCGATTTCTTTGACAATCTTGCCCGATGAGTCATATTTTACCCAAATCGGATTTCCGTCTTTGGACAATTAGTCGGTAATCTTGTCGGACCAAATTATCTAATTGATTTTTCAGAAAAAACATCCCCAAAACAGCCGTTTTCAAGGCTTGGGCTGCACTTTTCAGGGGCGAAAAAGGGTTGTATGGAGATTGGGTCTCGCGAAGTTCATAATCTCCGTTATCCTCCGCCTCCAAAATTTTACGGCCTAAGCCTCTTGCCCCCGCACTGACATGACCTCCCCAACAAATTCCTTATCCCCGACCGCTATGCTTTCACTCTATTTCGCATCGCGCATTTGAAATTGCTCTTTAGCATTTTTTCCATCAAAAAACCATTATTTTTCAGCTGGTTTCGAAAAAATATAATCCAGAACCGACAGAATCCTTCTTGTGTCCGCCTGCGCCATCTATTAAAACTATCCGCAATGCGCTGATCGTACACCGCCATTATCCCGTGCGACCCGTCGTCTTTTATAAACCCACCTTATATAATAAGGATACGCCCAGAACCGAAATTCTCCCGCCGGATATGCCGGATGATGATATGATCAATGACACTGTGAAGTTTATCAACGAACGGATCGCCGTCCATGCCCTCAAAGGGTCCATAGAGGTGGGGGACTTGTTCCGGTGAAATTCTTTAACAGCGACCCCGGCTTGCGGGGTCACGAAAAGGGAAAAATCCGGATGCTGAGGGCGGGATTCTGGAGGACATGTCCGTCATAACCAACAAAATCCGGCAACTGGCGACGTTTTTAACCGAAGCGCCCGCCGATATTCGCCGGAAATTGAACCGCCCCCTCCGGAATCGGCGTGATGGAGTTTACTTGTAAATCGGTTTACAAGTAGGGGAAAGCCAAAAAATCAATACACCTGATTAGCAATTTTTATACCGGTGTTTGATTACGTCAAAAAAATTGTTCCGCGCAGAGGGTAATCCCATCACCTGATACGCTCCTCAGCGGCTCTGCGGGAGAAAAAGAAAAAACGCTACAATGCGCTTCTTTGGATAATCGGGATTGATAGATTTTTTGGTGGATTACGCTGCGCTAATCCACCCTTCTATGAGACCGGCCGCAACCAAATCCAAAAACAGCGGGTGTTGCATCAAGATTGATGCAACACCCGCATTTTTAATCCGGACAAAACCCCGTGCGACCGGTTAATTTCAACCGCAGTCGCATCCGCACCCACAGCCGCCCCCGCACCCCCCGACCGCTGCCGCCATGGACCGGACCACTTCCGTCGGGGTTGTGTCCGCAACATCGGTAATCCGGTATTGCACATAACCCTGACCGGCGGTCAACCGGGCTTGGATTTCACAGGGCAGGATATGGCCGAAGATTTCCGGCCGGTTATACTCCTCAAAAGTGATGGCTCCTTCATCGCCCGTCTGTTTGCCGGACAACGCATATTCAAATCCCGTCAGGCCACGGGAGCCGATGCCATAAATAAATTCAATGGGTTGCGGGGCAGAAATCAGGTCGGTCCCCCCGGCGGTTGTTCCCGCAGTCAGTAAAAGAAACACCTTTTTCAGCGCCTCGACTGTTGTTTTCGTATTGTCCAAAATCTGTTCCTTTAAAAGCGAGTTTGAAATCATTGAATTGCGGTTGCATGTGCTAAAACGATAATGATCATATGAACGAAATCAACCGGAGGTTCGATTTTTCTTTGCCATCCTCCAAAATAAGGGAGCACCGAAAAATTCATATCCCTGAATAGCGGCCAAAAAATTATTCGCGCAGAGACGCAAAGGCGCAGAGGATAATGCCCCCCAAAGGACACTCCCCTCTGCGTCCCAGCGTCTCTGCGGGAGAAATAGAAAAAAGAATGCTCCCCGTGAACAGGTATCTTTGTTCTTCGGAAATCCCTAAAAATGATATCATGAACCCGGATCATAGGGCCAGACATTCGCTTCAACCAAGCTCTCACCGGGATGCATCCACAATACCCACTTCCTCAAATGTTTTGATATCCGCAAGAATCCGGGTGGCCGCGTCCAGAAGCTCCAGGGCGAGGACCGCCCCGGTGCCCTCCCCGAGCCGGAACCCGAGATCAAGCAAAGGTGCAAGGCCCAGACGATCCAGCATGAAACGATGGCCGACTTCCCGGGAACGATGGCCGGCAAAGAGATAGGCTTTGGCGGCAGGCGCCAGTTCACAGGCGATGAGAGCCCCGGCGGTGGAAATCAGCCCGTCGCACACCACCGGAATGCCCCTGGCCGCAGCCCCGATGACCAGGCCGGCCAGTGCCCCGATTTCATAGCCCCCGACCTTGGCCAGCACGTCTATCGCATCGGAGGGATCCGGCTGATTGGCCTGCAAGCCCCGCTCGATAATGTTGATTTTATTCATCAATGCCTTGTCGTCGATCCCCGTGCCGCGACCGGTCAACGCATTCACCGGAAGCCCTGAAAAAGCCGCGATAATGGCGGTTGACGGTGTCGTGTTCCCGATGCCCATATCCCCGGTGCCCAGAATGTCCACCTTTTTTTCAACCGCCAGGGCATCGACAATCGAAATCCCGGCCCGGATGCTTGCCACGGCATCCGGCCTTGACATGGCGGGACCCTTGGTGAAACTGGCAGTGCCTTTGCCCACTTTTTTGTGAAAAATCGGCAGATCCGCCTCAAAATCAAAGTTGACCCCGATATCCGCCACCCGGACCTCCGCACCCGCATGCCGCGCCAGCACGCTGATGGACGCGCCGCCGCCTACAAAATTATATACCATTTGCGCAGTCACGTCCTGGGGAAATCGGCTGACCCCTTGGGCCACCACCCCGTGATCCCCGGCGCAGGTGACTATGACTTTGCGGTCCAACTGCACGTCAATGGTTCCGGCAATGCCCGCCAGCCGGGCGGAAATCGCCTCCATGACCCCCAGGCTGCCGGCGGGGCGGGCCTGGTTCCGCAGCCGGGCAAGGGCCGCCCGCTCCATTTCAGCATTTGGAGGTTTGATTTTTGCAATGGTTTGGTTCAGTTCATGCATGTGGTTCGGCTCCTATTGATTCTCCTGCCCTCTGTGCCATCTCTTCTCCGCCGAAATATCATTCCGGAACACTTCGATTCCTTTTTTCATGGCGCAGAAATCCCCGCACATGGAGCAGGTTTCTTCCCTGGCCGGTTCCCGGCTGTTTCGGACAGCCGTTGCAGTTTCCGGAAACAACAGCCATTTTTGCAGATCATTCCACCGCATATCCCGTCTGGCCATGGCCGCCTGCTTTTCGGTTTCACGCCGGTCGGGATATTTGGCGATATCCCCGACCCGGCAGGCCAGGCGCGTGGCCCTGACTCCTTCCCGGACATCCGCTTCATTGGGCAGGGCCAGATGCTCGGCAGGGGTGATATAGCAGACCAGGTCCGCCCCATACCGGCTGGAGCAGGCCGCTCCGATGGCGGCGGTGATATGGTCATAGCCCGCCCCCGTGTCCGCCGGCAAAGGGCCCAGCACATAATAGGGCGCGCCGCCGCTCATGCGTTTCTCCAGCATGATATTGCCCTCAATCTCATCCAGGGGCACATGGCCCGGCCCTTCCATCATGGTCTGGCACCCCATGTCCCGCCCGAGTTCCGCCAGTTCGCAATTGATGACCATCTCCGCCATCTGGGCCCGGTCATGGCTGTCGTGAATGGCTCCGGCCCGGATGCCGTTGCCCAGAGACAGCACCGCATCGTATTTTTTCATGATGGCGCATACCCGGTCGAACTGCTCGTACAGGGGGTTTTCCGCCTGATTGCCGTCCATCCAGGACACCAGGAACGTGCCGCCCTTGGACACCAGACCGCCGTAACGATACCCCTGTTTCCGGAGGCGCTCGATGGAAAACCGGTTGATGCCGCAGTGAATGGCCATGAAACTCAGCCCATCGGAAAGTTGTTTTTCAATGAGATCAAAGAGATATTCCGGGTCCATGCGGTTCGGGTTGCCGTATTTTCTCGCCGCCTCGCAGAATGCCTGGTACAGGGGCACATTCCCCACCGGCAGGTCCACGGCCGCAAGCACGGCTTGGCGGATGCCGTCCAGATCACCCCCGGCCGACAGTTCCATGAGGGTGTCCGCGCCTTCGGTTTGCGCGATGATGGCTTTCCGGACTTCCAGATCGATATCGCAGATGTCCGATGATGTGCCGATGGATGCGTTCACCTTGGTCCGCAGCCCTTTTCCGATGCCAACCACCTTCTGGTATTTCCGCAAGGGATTGTAGGGAATGACGATCTGCCCCAGGGCCACCCGCTGACGGATGAGGTCTTCAGGCAAGCTTTCCTGTTCCGCCACTGTTTTCATTATGTCGGTGATCCGGCCCTGCCGTGCCAGTTCGATTTGTGTTTCAGACAATTGTTTCTCCTCCTTATATATATAAGATTTATCGGTCCTTGGTTTCCCGTAGCGGAAGCGCCAGACCGGAGACCACAAAAAACACGTTATCCGATAGAGCGGCGATGCGCTGGTTCAAGGCCCCGGCCATGTCGCGATAGACACGGGACATCCCATCCACAGGCACCAGGCCCATGCCCACCTCATTGCTCACCACCACCACATGGCAGGGGGGTTGCCGAAGGATGTTTAAAAATGCTTCCACCGGCAGGCAGTCCACCCGGTCCATCTGCTGATAATGCATCAGGTTACCGAGCCAGACCGTTATGCAGTCGATGATGACGATCCGGGTGTCCGAAGGTATCGCCCCAAGGGCCCCGGCCAGATCCAGGGGCTCCTCGATGGTGGTAAAATCATCCCCTCTTTCCGCCCGGTGATTTTTGATGCGGTCTTTCATTTCCCCATCAAACGCCTGGGCCGTGGCGATAAAAACCTTTCGGTCAAAAGATTCGGCCACTTTCAGTGCGTAGCGGCTTTTCCCGCTTTTGCAGCCGCCGGTAATCAGCGTCAGCCGGTTTTTCATCAAAACACCCCCTCCAGAACCCGTAATGAAATCTCAAGATCGGTTTGTGAAAATATTTCCAAGGTGACTACGCGCGGTATATGGGCGGATACGGTCAGCTGTTCCATCAGTAAACGCAGAATTCCAGAGTCCAGATAGCGCAAATCCGAATGGTCCCGGCCGCCTGAACGAACCCCATGCAAATGGACTACCCGGGTCCGGTCAAACCAACTGTCAAAATATGCGGCCACATCATAATCATTGAGGACCAGATGCCCCACGTCCATGCACACCGAACACCCGGTTTTAAAAGCCGGTGGCCAGGCAAGCGAATAATCATAGCTCAAAGTTTCCACACACAATTTCGATGCGTCTACTCGCCGGGCCAGTGTTTCCAAGGAACGCCGGCACTGCTCCTGCCACGCACTCACGGCAGAGGCATCGTTCAGGGGCGGGGTATCCAGATGCACAATCCAGCCGAAGGGATGCAGAACGTCCATGAGGTCCATCACCCGGAGCCATTTTTCCATGGAGGTTTTCCGGATCGCCTCGTCCGTTGAACCCGGCCAGGCGTCAAGGGGCAGATGCACCGTATAGGTCAGGCCACTTTCCTCCCCGATGGATGCCATTTCCGCCACATCCGAAGCTGTAGGCAGGTTGGAATACTGATCGGATTCAAACAGCACCAGTTCCACATCATCCACCCGGTGGGCCAGAAACCGAAGGTTGGGCAGAATATCCGCCGGTATGATGTAGGAGGTGGTTCCCAGACGAAAGGGAAGGCCCGGCCGTTTTTTTGTGTTTGTATACATCACACCCCCGCGCCCGCGCACAGGGCGCACAAAATAATTGTTTCCACCCCCTCGCTCACCGCGCCCAGGGTGTCGCCGGTTATGCCGTTGATTTTTTTCAGGCACCAGGCGTTGAACCCAAGAGCGAAAACGGCGGCCAGGCATATGGCGATAAGGCCCTTGCCGCCGCTCAGAAACCCAGCGGCAACTACACCCGCAAGGCCATTCAGCATAGCCGTGCGGCGGGTGCAATGCGATAGAAACACCGAGGCCAGCCCGCCTTCAGGCCGGGCATAGGGCAGCCAGGTCATGGTGATGACCTGAGCCGCCCGTCCGACAATGGGACCCAATATCAGCGCCCGCCATCCCATGCCGGGCGGCAGACTCGCAAGCGCCGACCATTTGAGGGCCAGAACCCCGAATACCCCGACCGCTCCCATGGTTCCGATGCGGCTGTCCCGCATGATTTCAAGGGTTCGCTCCCTGGACCGGGAGCTGAAAAACCCGTCCGCTGTGTCCGCCACCCCGTCCAGATGAAGAAAGCCCGAAAACCCGCCAAGGGCCAGAACGCCGGCAAGAGCGGCCAAGGATTCCGGCAATCGTAGCCCAATACACAGCCCGTAACAGGCGGCGGCACACACGCCCACCACCAGACCGGCCGCCGGAAACCAGACCAGGGAACCACCGGTTTGTTTAGAATCAAATGCCTGACGGATCGGCAGAATCGTTAAAAATTGCAGGGCGGCCAGCAGCTGTTTCATGATGCCGCTCCTTTTTTATGGATGGCGTTCATTGCCGCTGCCGCGGCTGCAATCAATGCATCATAATTTCTGTAAACATTCCGGCACGGAGACTCCGGGCGTGCGACCACCACCAGACGGCAACCGGTCATCCGGGCGGCTTGCAGCTTGGCAGGGAACCCGCCGGACACCCCTCCGTCCTTGGTGACCATCACCCCGGCGCGGCTTTCCAGGATGTGGCCTATATTCTGTTCCAGGGTAAAAGGACCACGCCCGGTGATCAGGTGATCACCCTCCAGACCTTGTTCGAGAGCTGCCTCCCGGCTTGCCGGATCATTCAGCACCCTTGCGAAGAGCCCCATCCCGGATTGCCGGGAAGCCCGGACATAGGCGGCCAGATGCCGTGACCCGGTGGTCACCAGCACCCCTTTTCCGAATGAAAAAGCGGTTTGCGCGGCCTGTTCATGGTCCGCAGCCCAAAAGAGATCCGAAAAATCTTTTGCCGCATCCCCCGCAACCGGCGGACGTTCAAAACGCAGCAGGGGAATGCCTGATGTTTCGGCAGCCGAACGCACGGCATTACTGATCAAAACGGCATAAGGGTGGGTTGCGTCAATAATCAGGCGAACCGGAAATTCCCGGCACAAGGCCGCAAGACCGGCGGCATCCAGCCGACCAGACCGCCGGGTCACCAGGGGGTGCACGCCCACATCCAGATCAATGTCCGTTGCGGTTGACACCAGCACCGGAAGCCCGACAGCGGCAAGACCGCGAGCAATGGGTGCGGTGTCCGATGTGCCGCCCAGAAGCAGAATCACAGACGATACCCCCTGGGCATAACCAGCCGGCGGTTGATAATTTTCGCGAATTCATTGGTGATCATCACAATGGAATGCATCCCGACATCGCAATTTAAAAGATTCCCCAATTCGCCGAGCCACACGGTCTCATTTTCACACCCCGCATATGTCACCACCGCAGCCGGGGTTTGCGGGGTTTGATACCTTAAAAAAATGTCCACCGCCTCATCGAGCTGCGTTACCCGCCGACGGCTGCGCGGATTGTAAAGAACCGTCACCAGCCCGGCTTTCGCCACCCCATCCAGACGTTCCTGGATGCGTTCCCAGGGAACCAGCAGATCGCTTAAGCTGATGACCGCAAAATCCAGCATCAGCGGCGCGCCGATGGCTGCGGCAGCGGCGGTGGCGGCTGTGACACCGGGAACGATCTCAACCTCCACATCCGGAAATTCGGCATCCGCCATTTCAAGGGCCAGTCCGGCCATGCCATAGACCCCCGGGTCCCCGGAAGACACCAGGGCCACGGTCTTTCCGGCGGCAGCCTCCATCAGCGCCTGCCGGACCCGCTCCTTTTCCTGTCGCATGCCGGTAACGATGGTTTCCCGGTCGTCCATCAGATCCCGGATCGTCTCCATATAGGCTGAATAACCCGCCACCACTCGGCTCCGGCAAATGGCATCCACAGCCGCAAACGTCCGGTGTTCGGGCGCGCCCGGCCCTATTCCCACCACAAACAGCGTTCCCGCGCCAGCGCGACGGTCACCTGGTTGTAAACTCTTTTTTTTAATATCAGGCATGTTCTGCTCCCTGCCAGTAAAGCCGACGGTTCAGCCACCGCCGGGAGATTAACTTTTGACATCACAAATTTAGACCGATCAAATTCCCGGAACGATGACCGGATAGTGTCCGATGAAATAAACCGCAATCCGATGTTGAGGCGTTTCGCTGCTTCCTGAAGTCCCGTCTCCATCTGTTTGATGTCCGCCGACGCCAGCAGGCGCACATCGTCAAACCCGAGCCCGGCTTCCGACAGCGCGGCACCCAGAGCCCGGATTATGTCGTCCGCGGACGCGCCTTTTCGGCATCCGATGCCGGCGATCACGGTCCGAACCGCTTCCGAGGTGGTGGTGACCACCGGCTCGGCGTCCATGATCCACGCCGCCTGTTCCGCCAGCCGGTTGGCGCCCCCTTCATGACCGCTGAGCAGACTGACGGCCCAGCGGGCGTAGACATCCATGACCACCACCGCCGGATCGGTGTGTTTGTTTTCCGCCAGGCGCCCCACCGCCCGGACAACAATGCCTGCTGGCATCACGTAGATCAATCCCCGATACCGGTAAAAAACAGCTTCGGTGATTGCCGACACCCGGTCAAACCGGCGGGCTTCGGGAATGTTTTCCGGAACACCGTCATGCACGTACACTTCAAGCCCTTTCATGGATCGGGCCAGCCGTTTCAGCACCCGCAAACCTTCCCGGCTCAGGGTGATGCCGGCAACGGGTCCTTCGATTGCCTCAATCATTGTTTTTGACTTGCCCTTCCCGGTATCCGTGCAAGAAAGACGGGTCATAGAGCCTGGATGCGGACGCATTCGGCCGGAGCACGGCTTGCCCCACCATGACAAGGGCGGTGCGGGTGATGCCGCTGTCCAGAACACGTTCCGGCAAGTCCCGTAATGTCGACCGGATAATCTTCTGTTCGGGCCAGGATGCCTTATACACAACCGCTGCCGGGCAGGTTTCACCGTAAAACACCGACAACCGGCGGCAGATTTCCCCGATTTCACCCACAGACAGAAACAGACACAGGGTGGATCGGGTCGCTGCCAGGCGTTCGAGAGACTGCTCTTCCGGCACCGGGGTCCGGCCGGAAACGCGGCCCAGAACCACTGCCTGGGCGACTTCCGGAACCGTGAGCTCGATTTTGAGCGTTGCGGCCGCCGCCTGAAAACTGCTGACCCCCGGCACCACTTCATAGGGAATCTTCATATCGTCCAACCGGTTCATCTGCTCCGCGATAGCCCCGAAAATGGAGGGATCGCCGGTATGCAGCCGCACCACCCGCTTGTTTTGCCGCCAGCCCCGAACCATTACGCGGGTGGTTTCCTCAAGGGTCATGCCGGATGAATCATGGACTTCAGCGTCTTCCGGAAGCAGATCCAGCAGTGCCGGGTTCACCAGAGAACCGGCCCATACGCAGCACTGGCATGACTGAAGAAGCCGCAGGGCCTTCACCGTCAACAGGTCCGGGTCTCCGGGGCCTGCGCCCACAAAATAGACGTTCATCAAACTTCCTCCGTATCCTGACGGGCCAGCACCACGACAGTTAATGACGCTAAGGGGTGAGACATCAAGGGTTTCGGTCCGGCCGGACGAATGGTTTCATCCGCCATCCCAAGGCTTGTGCAAATCCATGCCTGATGAGTGTCCTTGAGCGCGTCCACCAGGTTTGACACCCACACCCGACCGCTTTGCCCGCCGCATAAAACCGCAATGGGGCTGACCATTTTGAGATCCTCCGGCCGCGTACCCGGCTCCCGGCCATGGGCGCTGATGATCCGGCCGCTTGCCCATTCCAGCCCCAGCCGGGCAAACGCCAGTTGTGCGGCGCTGATGCCGGGCACCACCCGGCATCGGGATGGGCCAAAATGGCGTTTCACGGCTGTCGCCAGACTGAACACCCCCGGATCACCGCTCACCAGCACCCCTATCCGGCGGCCGTTCATCAAACTTTTTTCCAGAAGAGCGATGGCTTCCGCTACGTTGGCCGGACAAATTTTCCGGAGTTTCGCCAGATCGTCAAACAGGTCAAGCAACCGCCCCGAACCGATCAGCACATCCGCTTCCTTTGCCGCAGCCCAAGCCGCGGGCATCAGATAGTCCCGGTTGCCGGGACCGCAGCCGATAATCGTGATTTCCGGATTAAAAAATGATTTTTTATTCATTAATTCGTAATTCGTAATTAACCATTCGTAATTAATAATTATCCTTCCCCACCCACCCCGATTCCGCAATGGCCGTTCCGTCCATGCGGATGAGTCCCACCCGGACCGCCAGCCGTTCCCCGCATCGACGGCGGACGGCATCGGCAATCCGGCCGGCCACGGCAGCCCCCAGCCGTCCGGCTTCCATGTCTCCGATTTCCGTAAAAATCGCTTCCGTGGTGTTGATTGACGCCCCAACCCGGATACCGAGATCGTTGGCCACACCGCACACCGCGTCCACTGCGTTTCCCCCGGCGCTTGAGTGGGTATAAAACCCGCCGGTGATCAGTTTGGCCAGCTTGCCGGGATGCCCCACCAGATCAACTCCCCGGCATTTTTCGGTCACAGCGCTGTCAATGCCTGCCCCCCATTCATTGAGCACCTCGATAATCTGCGTTATTTCCGCACCACGCCACGCCATGGCAGCTCTGGCGCCGATATTGCCGGGAACCAGAACCGGGCAATCAATCCCTGCGGCAGCCGCCACCCGCATGGACAGGGCAATGGTTTTGACGACCGCCATCCGGCAGTTGGGCCGCACAATGCCGCTGGTGCCGATGATGGAAATCCCGCCGACAACCCCCAGCCGGGGATTAAAGGTCCGTTCGGCAAGAAGACGGCCGTTTTTCACCGACACCGTCACCTTCAAGGGGATGCCGGTGATTTCCCGCACCGCCTGCCGGATCATTTGCCGGGGCACGGGATTAATGGCCGGTTCCCCCACCGGAATCTGGAGTCCGGGCTTTGTTACGACGCCCACCCCTTCCCCGGCTGCAAAAAGCATATCGCCGCCATCCATCGGCTCAAGGCTCACCCGGATTTCCGCACCATGGGTGACATCCGGATCATCTCCCGCGTCCTTAATTACGCAGGCCGTCGCCCTTGAACCCTTGATCCCCGTCCACAAGATCGGAACCGTCATCAAACAGCCATCCGGAAGTATAATCCCCACAGCCCCGCCGCATGATTTTCCCGTCATCCGCAGGGCCGCGGCCTTGGCTGCGGCTGTGGCGCAAGTCCCGGTGGTTATTCCGAATCGTCCCATCCCTGCCTTCCGATATAAATAATGACGGTGGCCATGTATCCGTGCTTTCCGTTCCTGGCTTCGCGCAGGTCGGTGCTTAAAAATTCGCGGTCCGGCTGCTCCGCATAACAGGCGATATGGGCGCAATGAAGCAGGTTGCGCCGTTCCAGCAGGTCGATGAGTTCATTGACCAGGCGTCCGGCCTTGTAGAGCACCAGGGTCTCGCATTGGTCCAGGGCCGCTTCCACCTGATCGAGAGCCGTGGCGGTCATCACCATCAGTCTTCCCTGCTGAATCGTCAGGGACTGCCGGAACTTTGCACCTGCGGCCTGATAGGCGCTGATGCCGGGAATCACATGGATTTCATCGGGCATTAAGCGATCGGACAGGGCTTCGAGCAGGTAATGGCTGGTGCTGTAGAGCAGCGGATCACCGATGGTGATCTGGACAACTGATTTACCGGCCTGAACCCAGGCATGAATATCTTCGGCCACATTTTTCCAGAAATTGACGGTGTCCGATGCCACCCGGTTCATGGCATACACTTTTTCCACAATCTGCTGGTCGTCCCGCAAGAACGCCCTGGCGGTTTCCAGGGCCAGACTTTTTTCCGCAGCCCGGCTCCGGGGGGCCAGAATCACGTCCGCTGAATGGATCAGCCCGCCGGCCCGGTAGGTCAAGAGGTCCGCACACCCCGGCCCCACGCCCACCGCGTAGAAATGACCGGGTTCCGATTTAATGTGTTCAAATAATTGCATAATATCTCCCGATAAATCACATAAACCACAGGTTTTCAGGTAATGATTTTGAGAAGGCAACAGGGAGGAGATTGTACTTTATTCGTACATCTCCGACCGATAACGCACTCAAAATCATTACCTGGAAGGCTATATTACCAGACCAGCCACATGATCCATGTAGCCACGGCCAGAAACGACATGCGGATGACCTGGGCCGAAACCGCCAGCACGATGCCCGGCCGGAGCCCCAGCATGCCGATATATGTGGGCAGAATTCGTTTGAGGGTCCGGATCGGCGCGGTGATAAACGACCCCACCAGCAGGATGGTCACCGCCTGCTTGACGCTTAAGATCCCGTCCTGGATAAACCCGGCCACTGCGGCCGTTCCGGAAAAAATCCCCACAGCCTGGGCCGGAATGATGACACTGGCCTGGGGCGGCAGAAAAGACGGATGGAACAGCCAGGGAAACCGGTCTCCCAGAACCTCAAAAAAACCTGCGAATTCCAGAAGGCTCACCAGCATGAAAGCGGCCCCGAAAAACAGGCTGAGGCGCCGGATGGTTTTGGCGCTGCGCCGCCAGACTTCCCTGAAAAATCCATCTTCCATTTTTTCCCCGTGCCTGCCGGGAAATGGAGCCGTAAGGTTGCCTTCCTCAGGCTGTTGTTCCCGGGCCGGGTCTTTCTGGGTCAGCCCCGTCATCCATGCGGACAAGGCCAGAATCACCACAATCTGGGCCGCGATGGAACCCAGCCGGACCCCGGTCACCACGGCCATGGCTTTCGTGCCGCAGACCATGCCGATGGCCAGAATATAGGTAGGCAGGTGACCGAGGTTGGACAGACTGGATGAAACCAGCACCGACGTGTACAATTGCCGGTTATCGATGCGTCCGTTGTCCCTGGCCGCCACCAGGATACCATTGGCGATGGAGGCCTTGCGAAGGGCCGCAAAAAAAGCAGGGGCAGCGGCGGACGCGATACGGCCCATCTTAAGCAGGGGATGGAAAAATATGCTGAAAAACCGGACAAAACCCAATACTTCCAACGCTGCGGCGATGAGCACGGCAAGGGAAACGGACAACAGGGTTTCCAGCATTAAAACGGTTTTGCGGACCCAGAAACCGGTTGTTGTGTGTTTTTTCGCATAATACGGAATATAAGCCGATTTGAAGGATGCATAGGCGGAACGGTTTTTCCGGTGGCCGGACATCGTCATATCATCGGATTCGCCCTCTTCCGCATCCCCCATCCATTCCAGCACCTGCCGAGTGATTCCGCCCACCGGTTTTATGGTCTCCGCTTCCGGTGCATCAGCGGCAAAAGCCTTTACCATGGGAGGAGATAAGCAACTGAGAACAATCACTATGAAAAAAATCCTGATCATGCGTGTCATAAATAAGATTTATCCTTAATATTGGAGAAATGCCCCTGTCCTCATTGACAATTATTCATTAACAATTGATTATTGACTATTATTTCAAATACTTTATTCCGAAGCCAGAATCGCCAGCGCGTTCACCGCAGCCGCCGCAATGGGGCTCCCGCCCCTGGGTCCGACATTGGATATATAACAAAGCCCGCTCTCCATAAGGGCCTGCTTGCTTTCGGCAGCCCCGACAAACCCCACCGGCGTCCCCACCACCAGGGCCGGCCGGATACCGCGGGTGTCCGCCAGCTCCAGAATCGCCCAGATGGCGGTGGGCGCATTGCCCACCGCCACCACCGCATTATGGAGCGCTTCTCCAAGATAATGCATGGCGGCGGCGGCACGGGTGCTGTTCGACGCCCGGGCCAGCCGGAGGACATTTTTGTCCCGGATTTTACAGACCACCCGGCCCAGGCTCCGGGTAATGCCCGCCTGGAGCATGCGGACATCGCAGATCACCGGGACTTTGTCCCGCAAAGCCCGGCATCCTGTTTCCACAGCGTCCGGGTGAAACCGGATGGTTTCGGCAAGCGAAACATCGCCGGCGGCGTGCACCATCCGGCGGACCACCGGCAAAACCGGTTCCGGTATCGAACAGGATTGAAGGGCCTGATGGATCAGTTGATGGCTTAAGGCTTCGATCTGGTTCCCGGTTGTCGGCAATCCGGCCATGAGCGGGTGGGACCACGCCTTTAATACGGTTTCCTGTGACGCTTGATTCATGCTGTTTCCTTGTTTTGTTCAGCTCTGAGTGATGCGGCAAGTGCATAACGGACAAATGATCCGGCGGCCTGGGGGCTTGAGGCCCAGTGCAGGTGCACATAGCTGGCCAGGATATTTCCGCGTAAAAATCCCTCGGAAACAATGCCCGACCTGTTTTCGAGCCGGTAACACGGCTCCCAGCCTTCTGATAAATAATTCGGGCCGATGTCATCGTCTACGATTTCCGAATAATGGAATTCATGGCCCCGGAGCCGGTCCCCGGAATTCCCCCAGCAGCAGGGTTGTGTCAGGGAGACGGACGTATACCCTAACCGGCGCAGTCTCGGATTCATGCGGGTTTCCACCGGCAGGATACCGGCCATCGGGTAGTTATGGCCGTCATGATCCACAAGCCCGCGGCTGAGATACATCAGGCCTCCGCATTCCGCATAGATCAGCCTGCCGGAAGCGGCGAATTCCCGAATGGAGCTTATCATCCCCGTATTTGCCGATAATGTCCGGGCATGAAGCTCGGGATAGCCGCCGGGCAGGTACAGCGCGTCGATGCCTTCGGGCAGGGCCCCGTCACGGCAGGGTGAAAACGGAACCCAGGCCGCGCCCGCGCTCTCAAAACATTCCAGGTTGTCGGGATATGTAAAGCAAAACGCCGGATCACTTGCGATGCCCATCCGGACAACCGGCCGCTCAATGGGATGGGGGGGAAAATTCCGGAGCCGGGAGTTCCGGATGCCGTCCCCCGAACCGGCAATAGCCGCGATGGCGGTCATATCCAGAAATTTTTCCATGCAATCGCCCAACCCATCCAGCACCGCTTCCGCATCCCCCTGTTCTCCGGCATTAACCAGCCCCAGATGCCGGCGTTTTAATTCAGGCAGGGAGTTTCGCGGTATACTGCCCACCAGCGGCGGCAAACCGTCTGACTGCAAAGCCTCGGCAATCATCCGGGCATGCCGTTCAGAACCCGCCTGATTGGCCACCACACCGGCAACCGCCACCCGATCATCAAATATTGAAAATCCCTTGACCATCGCGCACAGGCTACGGGCCGCGCCGTGGGCGTTGACCACCAGAATCACGGGCAAACCGAGAATCCCGGCCACATGGGCGGTGGACCCGTTGCTGCTTGCGGGAGACGGGCCGTCGAACATGCCCATGGCCCCTTCCACGATTCCCATGGCGTTACCTTGCGTGTGTTTTGCATAAAGGGATTTCACATATTCATCCCCGCTCATCCAGGTATCCAGATTGTAACAAATCCGTCCCGCGGCCCGGCCCAGGTAAGTGGGATCCAAAAAATCCGGCCCCACCTTGAAGGACTGGACCCTGATCCCGCGCCTGGCCAAAGCCCTGGCCACACCTAAAGCCACCGAAGTTTTACCGACCCCGGAGCCGGTGCCGGCAATAACGATGCCCCCTGCTGATTCCGGCCCCATCATCCCGCCAGCTCCCGCAAAAAAATTCCGGCTGCAAGGCAGACCACCGCCGTCATCCGCATAAGCCGCACCGATCGCGTGATGGCGTCCGGTCCCAGAACATTTTCGCTGTTTCCGATGAAAGGCCGTTGGGCTGAGATGCCGCCATAGGCGGCGGGGCCGCCCAGGGTGACGTTGATGCCGCCGGCCATGGCCGCCTCTCCCCAGGCGGAATTGGGGCTCTCATGTTTTTTCCGGTCCCGCGCCACCACCCGAGCCGCCCCCAGGGCGTCGTATTTCAGGATCCATGCAGCAACCATCACACACGGAAGGGTCAGCCGGGCCGGCAGAAACGTCAACAGGTCGTCCAGCCGGGCCGCACACCACCCAAAATACCCATACTTTTCATTGCGGTATCCGAACATGGAATCCATGGTGCTGGCCGCCTTGTAGACCATTGCCCCCACGGGGCCGAATGCCAGCATGGCCATGAGCGGGGCGGTCACCCCGTCCACCATGTTTTCACCCACCGATTCCACAGCAGCCCTTGCGATTTCGGGGGCGTCCATTGACGCCGTATCCCGTCCCACCATCATGGCCACCGACTGTCGGGCTCCTATCAGATCGTTTTCATATAAATAAGCCCGCACCCGAAAGGCATGGTCCGCCAGATCGCGGGTCGCCAGTGCGCTGTATAACACCCAGATCACGAACAGATCCCGTCCCGGGGGGAACACGGCGTCAAGCAGCAGGGAAATCATCCAGACACTCCCCCCTGCCGTGCCGGCCACCCCAAAAACGGCTATGCAACCGGCCAGCCGCTGACCCAATACGCCTCGTCCGGACATTCGGCTGCGGATTCTGTCCTCAAGCATGGCCGCATACCGTCCGATCCACCGAACCGGATGGGGCAGGCGCGGCGGATCCCCCACCAGTAAATCCAGGCAAAACGCCAGAATGATATGGATGCCGGTCATGGTCAGAGCCCCATCAACCGGTAAATCCGGGTCATGTCCAACCGGCTCCGCACGTGATCCGCCAGCCGGTCCAGGTTTGCTTCGATGTCATAGGCCTGTATGCTTTCAATGACCGGCCAGCCCTTGGCCTTCCGGATATCGTTTAACAAGCGCCTGCGGAACCGGTCCGCATCAAATAATC
This sequence comes from Desulfosalsimonadaceae bacterium, assembly GCA_049297455.1. Classification (GTDB taxonomy): domain Bacteria; phylum Desulfobacterota; class Desulfobacteria; order Desulfobacterales; family Desulfosalsimonadaceae; genus SURF-3. Next base: position 28,379 of record JBAQUK010000225.1, read on the forward strand.
CGTGAAGGTAAGTTCCTGCCAGCCGTCCGTCACCGGAAACAATCCCGGCCGGCCCGTCCTCCGACTGAAGCCAGACGGCTTCCCCTCCGGGCAGGGTCAAACCGTGGTGAATTTCATAGCCATCCACGGTCTCACCGGAAGTCACATGCCTGGCCCGGGTCCGCTTGAGCGTCTTTTCCCTGGCAAGCGTCGTGGTGCAGGCAAACAGCCCCAGCCCCTCCATCACGCCCTGGGATGATTCCATGGTCCGGGTCATGGATGGCCCGGCCGAGCATTTGAAATCCGCCGCAAATACCCATAATCCGGCCGCCATTACGATAATAGGCCATCAGTTCTTCCGCACGCCCTCCGGTCCGCAGCCACCGCAGGTCGGATGCCACGCTTTTGCTGCCCGGCAAAATCACCAGATCCGGATTTCCCAAGGGCGTCTGGGCTCCGATGACACGGACCGCGACATCCGGTTCAATGCGCAGGGCGTCGATATCCGTAAAATTGGAAATATGCGGCAGATCCAAAACCGCAATATCGATGGCGCGGAGCGCTTCATTGGATGATTGAAAAAACGGCTTTTCCGGCTTTTCCCCAGGATGTCGCCCAGGGGATTGAACGGCGCCCGACTTGAATGATACGGAATCTTCTTCAGGCAATCCCAGGTCCGGCAGGTAATCGATGATCCCGAAGGTGGGGCGGCCGGTGTAACGCCGGGTCATATCCGTGGCCGAACCCAGCAGAGACATGTCCCCCCGGAAACGGTTCACCACAAAACCGGCCAGCAGTCTTTTCTCCCAGGGTTCCAGCACCGTATAGGTGCCGATAAACGAGGCGAAAACACCCCCCCGGTCAATATCCCCCACCAGCAGCACCGGTGATCCGGCAAGCCTCGCCATGCGCATGTTGACAATATCGTGATGCTTGAGATTGATTTCGCCCGGACTGCCCGCCCCTTCAATGACCATGGCATCATATTCCGACGCCAGAGAGCCGTAACATTCCCTGACCGCTGAAAACGCGGTTTCCTTATAGGCGACATAATCTTTCACATCCAGATGGGCCACGGCCCGGCCCCGCACGATCACCTGAGCCCCGGTTTGGCTGCTGGGTTTCAAGAGCACCGGGTTCATGCGGACGTCCGGCGGGAGTCCCGCAGCCCTCGCCTGGGTGACCTGGGCCCGGCCCATTTCAAACCCATCCGCCGTGACAAATGAATTTAAAGACATGTTCTGGGCCTTGAACGGGGCCACCCGCACCCCATCCTGCCGCATGATCCGGCAAAGCGCTGCCGTGAGAACACTTTTTCCGGCATCCGAACTCGTGCCCTGGAACATGATGGCGGGTGTCTGCTTCCGGCGCACGGCCGGTTTACGTCCGAAAGCCGCTTGTATGGCCGCCACCAGCCGAAGATTGTCTTCATGTGTTTTCACCGCGATTCTCACGAATTGACCGTTCAGGCCTTCGTAATCATCACAAACCCTTATGGCGATGCGATGCTCCATCAATACCTGGGAAAGCCGCCAGCCGGACCATTGCGGAGAGGTCAGTTTCATCAGCAGAAAATTCGCGGTCCCCGGAAACACCCGGATGCCCGGTATTCCGGACAAGTGCCTGACCAGGAATTCCCGTTCCTGACGGATGCGGTCCCGGCTCACCGCCAGATACGCCGATTCTTCAAACAACCGGCTCCCGACGGCCTGGGCCAGACTGCCCACACTCCAGGGCGGCATCGCTGTCTTGATCGTGTCAATCCAAGTACTTGCGGCACACAGCAATCCCAGCCGAAGCCCCGGAATCGCAAAATTCTTGGTCAGGGATCGAAGGAGCAGGAGATTTTGATGCTTATCCTGCGACAGGCGCGGATGATCCGTCAGATCCACAAAGGCTTCATCAATGAGGAACAGGGTCTCCGGGTGACCGGCTGCCAGAAACGCCAGAAACGCCTTTTCCGGGCAATGACCTGTGGGGTTGTTGGGCCGGCCGATGATGGCCATATCTCCGGGCCGCAGCAGCCCGTCAAAATGGTCCATAGCCAGTTTGAAATTATTGTCGGGATATAGTGCAACCCATTCCACCGGAATGCCCGCCGATTGCGCGGCCTTCGCGTAATCCACATAACACGGCGCAGGCAGCACCACCCGCCTGGGTTTTAAGGCCGACACCGCCGCAAACAGCAATTCCGTGGAACCGTTGCCCGGAAGCACCTGTTCCGGGCCGCACCCGTAAAACAGGGCCGCAGCTTCCCGGAGACCGGGGCAATCCGGGTCCGGATAATTCGGCAGGAATTCCCCTGCCCGGCTCAAATCCGCCCAAATGCCGGGCGGCGGCCCCATTGGATTGATATTGGCTGAAAAATCCAGCAATTCATCGGGGGTGCAGCCGGCCTGCCGGGCCATCATTTCCACATTGCCGCCATGCATGGTATCAATGCCTTTCTTCCTGCCCGGAACGGGCGATCATGAGATGATCGACAAACACATCGGCCAAGGCGTCGACCTCCGCCAATCCGCGGTAAACCGGCCGAGCCGTGACACCTTCGGCTCCCAGACGCGATTTCCAGGAATCCGGATCATTCCCGCCCATGTCATTATGTGCATGATCGCCAGCCACCACCATAAAGGGCACCAGAACGGCATTTTTAACGCCTGCCTCCCGGCAACGCGCCAGCACATCGTCAAATGTGGGATGGCCCTCAACCGTTCCGAAAAACGCCCGGGAATCGTTTTGACGCAGCATGGCGTCCATGGCCACATAGGTGAAATCAGCGGCATGGGAGGTCCCATGGCCCATGAGGATAAGGGCCTCACCGGGCTTTCGTTCCGGGATGTTTTTTAACAGAATGTCAATCACCTGCTCGGCATCCGGAACGCTCGACAACAAGGGCTTGCCCACAACCAGACGTTTGAAATCCGAACGGTGCCGGTTAACCGCTTCGATCACATCTTCATATTCATGACCGGGTATGACATGCAGGGACTGAACGGTCAGGCGGGTGACGCCCTGGGCCGCCAGACCTTCGATGGCCTGTTCAGGGGAAGGCACCATAACACCCTGGCCCGCCAGTTTTTGACGGATCATATCCGAGGTATAGGCCCAGCGGATCAGGGCATCCGGAAGCCGCTCTTTCACCAGCCGTTCCAGGTTCCTGTACGGCTTCATCTGTCCCTGGTCGCTGACGCCAAAGGCCACCAGCAGAACAGCTTCTTTTTTCTCAAGGGCGCTTGCGGAAGTACCGGTCTCATTCCGCTGCAAAAAGGCGCAGCCGGCCGGCATGAGACATACGATAATCAGCATCATTAAAACCCCAACCGAAAACCGTGATAAATGGACGGAAACGGCATTCCGGAAGATGGTGTCGTCCCTTTGTTTTTTAAATAACCGGTGCATGTTTCCTCCTTGACTCCTTATCTGTTGACAAAAAATTCCTATCGGCAAAAAAAAAGGTCCCGGCAGCTTTCGCTGCCGGGACCCGCCCTCATTTCTGGTTGATTTTTTGAATTAATTCGAAACCCAAGCCTCAGCATATGGCGAAATACGGTTCATGATAAGAACTGAATGCTGAATACGGATGGATTTCATCCAGGATGCACAGCCTCGGGGCATCTCTTGAATATAATCGAAAAATCGTCTTCTGGCTTATGGTTCAGTCTACTTTCCATGCCTTCCCATCCGTTTCCGGACAGTGGCTCTTTCAGGATTTCGTCACCATTTACAGCGGCGGGTCCGCCAGGGAATTTCACCCTGTTCCGTTATTTTTCCATAAAAAAACTTATTATTTTAAACCGTTACACACTCTCCCGATAAAAAGTTTCGATTGTTATGCTTTTTTTGCACTCATATCTTCACTTTGAAATCCAAGTCAAGTCTTTTTTCCATTTCTTTCTCTGCGCCTGCCTGGAAACGCCGATCCCGTCAGAACTCGTACTTCCATATCAAATCCAGGGCGGAGGTCTGTTCATTGTCGATCTGGCTCTGAATGTCGAAATATTTGTTGATTTCATAGGACACTTCAAACTGCTGGGAGTTTTGGTCGGAAAACCCCTGGCGGAACACCACAAAAACTTTGGGCAATACGTATTTGCCCATGCTTAAGGAACCCTGCCGTAGCTCGCTGCCGCCGGTGCTGATATTGAGATAATCAATGCCCAGAGCGTCACCCACGATATCCTTCAGCTTGTCAGCGGCGATCTGTCCGGTAAAGCTCAACGCCATTTCCTCCGCCTTGAAGGTTTCCTGCTCGGAGAGCGCATCCGTGCCTCTGCCGAACAGAATATAAGAGACAATCTCCGCCTGATCCATGGGCGGATCGCTGTCAAAGGTCAAATTCAAATGCTCGAAGGTGCCGGTGAGCCGGATCATGATGGCCGCATCATCGATTTCAGTTTGGGCCTCAATATTGACCGGGGGATTGAGATCCTCCTGACCCACAAACATCAATTCCCCCTGGGTGATTTGAAAAAGCTTGCCGCGAAACCGGTACGTCCCGCGGACCGTATTCAATGAGCCGAAAAGCACAAACGGCTTCCGGGGGTCTTTTTTGAGCTGCACGTTCCCTTTGATCTCAACCTGGGCATCCCTGCCCCTCAGCCAGCAATCCTTTGAAATATTCAGCGTGATATCCGCCGTCAGGGGATCGACAAACGCAAGGGGTTCCAGCTCCTCGTCCGGGATCTCCATCAGCCCGTTTTCAGCGATGACCGGAGAAACAATTTTAATCTCCGACGGCTGCCGGGCAAGAAACCGGTCCAGATTAACCCGGCCCCGCACCACCTTGATCTTCCCTTCCACTTTGGGATTCGCCCAGTCGCCGGAAAGCGTCAGATTCGGATTCACCCAGGCCTGGACCCCGCCGTGAAACGGAATATATACCATTTTCCCGGCAGCCTGCAGATCAAAATTCAGGGGGGTAAAGCGGTCATGGGTCAGAACCCCGGACAAACGCAACTCCCCTTCCTTATCCCCGCTGAGGATCACTTCATTGATGGTGATGGCATCCTTGTCAAACTGAAGATCCGCGGTCAGGGTCTCATAGGTCAGCCCCTGCTTTTTCAAATTCAGCGTCCCTTCGGCCAACCGCATCCGTCCTTCGATCCTGGGCTCAAAAAAATCCCCGGAAACATTGGCCGTTGCGCTCAACCTGCCGGTGACGCCATATTCCGGATGGTTAATGAGGTCGGAGATCCATGAAATGTCGGCATCATCGATATCCAGGCGAATATCCAGGCTTTCGGGCCCGGGCGAAAATGCAAACGGAAACAGGGACAGGGATACGAACGCGCTGCCGTCGGCCACCACCAGTTTTGATCCATTCCTGCCGACGGATGCAGCGAGCGCAGCCCTGGAATCGGAATACGCGATCGATGCCGTGGCTTCTGAAATGGAATATTTATCAAACGAGGCTTCTTTCAGGGACATATCCATCTGAATCATCGGCTTATCCAGAACCCCCGACAGCCTGACATCCGACGATATCCGCCCCTTGAGCTTATCGCCGCCCGCCAGAAATCCGGATATCCGGATCAAATCCACATCACGCAATGTCAAAGCCGCCGATACCTCCCTCGGCGGGGTCAACTGTGCCTGCCCTTTCCCGCCGATTGTGGCCGGGCCTGATGCCAGGCTCAGGGAGTCGACGGAGATGAGATCCGGCGACAGGGTCAGGATCACCGGCCCCTGGTTGACCAGCGGCGGCTGCTCAAAGGCCGTCAGCGCCATTTTTGTGATTTCAATCGTTTTTACCGGTTCCATCCACTGGCGGATATCCCCCGAAAGGGTCAACTGTTCTTTCCGGCTTCCCTGGAGATCAACCGTTGCGTGGATCGCCGCCGGGGTCAACAGCGTGGAGATATTGAGCACAGGGGCCTGAAATCCGCCCATTCGCATATTTTTGAAGCCGGCGTCTGCAGATGCAGTAAAATTCCTGAATGCTCCGTTCCACCGGCCTTCGGCGGTCAGGGAATCCGCTGATATGGTATCCCATGCCAGACTCTCCCCGCTAATCGCCGCCGCGATATCCGGTTGATCCCAGGGACCGGTCACGTCAGCGGTCAGGGATACATTTCCCGACAATGCGGTATCTTTGGCCATACCCGGCAGCATACCGGATATATATGGCCTGACAAAGGCCAGATCCGGCAGGTCGGCCCCGGCCTTCAACCGCCAGGTGCGGTCTTTTATCGAAGCATCACCGGAGAAGGACGCCGAGCCGAAAGCGGTTGTCAGGTCCAGTCGCTTGACAGTAAATGTCTTTTCTCCCCAGCCCACTTCCACATCCGCCTTCCGGATATCCAAGCCCATGACTTTTGAAGTGTTCATCCGGAAGGCGGCTTCGGCGGTGATACCCTCTGTGTCATAAGTACCGGGGATACGGATGGTGGTTTGGAGATTTCCCCCGATATTTCCATCAATATTGTAATCATTGTCGCCGAAAAACCGCTTATTCTTTAGCAATTTTGCCGGATTCAGATTTTTGATGTCCGTAACAATTTCAATCTGCTTGTCTTCTTCCCCGTACATGATCCCGACAAGGTTCAGGGTGCCGCTCACCTCGCCATAAGGTGTTTTGAAATAGAGCGGCTTAAAGTTCATATCCGGGCCATGGATTTCAGTAGTGATTTCCGCCTCATCAATGGCATATCCCGACAAAACGGAAGGGGTAAGGTGCAGCACAATCCGGCCGGTTTGTTCCGGCATTCCGATATCCCGCCAGTTTAACGTAAATCCATCCGTATTCAGATCGCCGGGCAGGAAAGTCAACTCCAGCACCGGCAGCGCGGCCAAATCCAGGCCGTTGATCTTGCCATCAAGGTCCAGGCTCACATCATAATTTTCATCAATGCCGACCAGCCCCTGGGATACCACATGGCATTGGTCCATTTGCAGGTCCACCTGACAATCCATTCGTGATACCGGCCCCTTGGCCGATAGGTTTCCGCGAACAATATCCGTATCCGGCATCTCGATGGGGAACGCCCGCCCGAACTCCCCCAGGGACATGGCGTCAACATGGGCCCGGAGGTCCAGAACAATTTGATCCAGCAAAGCGCGGTCAGGGGCATTTTCCAGAATCGCCAGGCTGCCGTTTATCGTAAAATCGGATTTTTTTCCCTTTATGGCGGTGTTATTGAAATCAAACCGAGTCTCATCCAAATCACAATGGATTTTTCCGGAAAGACCAATGATGTCTATCCGGGGAAGATTCAGCGACACCGCCAGATGCTCAATATCTGCGGAAATATCATTTTCCTTTCCGAATTTCATATCAACCCGGCCCCGGTATTCAATCCCCGTAAACCGATGAACGGTCACCTGGGGCGTTAAGCCGTCCGAATCATCTGAAACCGAGATCAGCACATCCGAATCCCGGATGTCGAGATGCCTCAGCCGGACCTTGAATTCAGACAACGCCGGCGGCTGCGGTTTCGGCGGTGCGTCCTTTGGAGGAGATGATGGCGACGGCGACAAAACGTCAAAATTCCACTTATCACCGGCTGGATTGACAAGGGCAACCGAAAGGCCGGAAACGGAAAGCCGGTTGATCCATAACGTCTTTTCAAGCAGCAGGGGCAAAATGTATGAAATTTCCAATTCCTGGACTTTCAGCAATAAATCACCGGTCGCGGCGTCCGTCAGCGAAACGCCTTGACAGGTAAACCCGGAAAGCAGGTTGCCGCTCAATTTTTCTATCCGGCAGACTGCCCGGGTATGCGTTGCAATGGCGGATGTGAGGGTTTTCGTAATGGTATCCGTCACGGCGTCCTGGACCGGCCGGATCTGAAGGATCAGAAAAGCACCGGCAACCAGCAGGCTGAGTCCGAGGATCATGTACCCGAGGGTCCGGACGAGCAGTTTCGCCAGCGATCGGCACGTTTTCCGCTTTTTTTCGGTCACGCCCTTGCGAGATGGGGTTTGGTGGAGAGGCGGACCTGGTTTTTGATTCATTGTCTGTGACATATCAGAATGTCTGCCCGATATTAAAATGAAGGTACCACCGGTCCTTGTTTGCCAGGCTGACCAGCAGGGGATCATCGATGATCGCACTTTTTGCGGGATTCAGCTTATATCCGAAATCAAGCTGAACCGGCCCGATAATGGTGTAATACCGCAAACCTAGACCTGCGGCGTATCTCAAATTGCCCAGATCCGCGCGAAAGGAATCCCGGGACAATACACCGGAATCCAGAAACGCCACACCTCCCAAATCTTCATAAACCGGAAACCGGAGTTCAAGGTTCGCCATAAATGACGACAGCCCGCTGATATCCACAACCGCGTCACTGGCGTCGATCACCCCCATTTTCTCGTATCCGTAGCCCCTCACCGACTTGCTGCCGCCCATGAAAAACTGTTTGGAAATAGGAATGTAATCGGTATTTTCCGCTTTCTGGATGGATTGGAAATCGGCTCTTCCGGCCAGCACCATCTCCCAGGGCAGGGGCACAAACCCTTTGGCTTCAAGACCCGGCCGTAAGTAGTCCGTTTCCGATCCCAGATAACCGGAGGCGTTTTCTATGGAAAAAATGATGACGGAACCTTTTGTGGAGTGCAGCACATCATCCACGGTGCTGCGCGCGACCGTGAAAATTGCGGAGGACACCAGAAAATTCTCCGTATCCCTGGGATCGATGACCGTGTCCGAGTCCGTCTCCGTGATATTTTCCGGCCGGTTGGCTTCCAGTTTGTAACCGGTGGACACCAGCCAGTTGGGCCGCAGCTTGTGATACAGAAACGTTTCCGAAACGGTCCTGTTTAAGGTGTAATAATCTCTTTGCTCGCGTTCATAACCCGCGGTCGTCCCCAGATCGTTCCGGCCGGATAGAAAATACGGAAACAGGTATTCACCGTAAATATTTTCCGTGATATCGGACCGGCGGGCGCGAAAACTTAAGCGGTCCGCATGGCCGGTCAGATTCCGGTAACTCCAGGCGCCCTGGAGCCTGAGCCCGTCATCCGTACCGTAGCCCACGCCGAATTTGACGCTTTGTTTTTTACGCGGTTTCACCGTGATATCAACCGGCAATGTATGATTTTCCTTGTCCGGCTCCCCGGCCTTAATCACCGCGGTCTTGAAAATGGTCAGATCAAACAGATTCGCCCGGCTTTCATCCATCACTTTGGCGGAATACTGATCTCCCCGGACAATGCTGACAGCCCGCCGGATGACCGTTTCCCGAACAAAATCTTCATGGCCGGAGACCCGGATATCCCCGAACACGTATCGTTCTCCCGGTTCAATATCAAAGGTGATGTCCGCGCGGTTGTCATTTAAATCCACAAGTGCCCGGCCGGAGACCTTTGCAAACGGATACCCCTGATTTCCCAGGGCTTTTCGGGTAAGGATTTTGGCCTGCTCATAATCTTCCGAGATAAACCGCCGGCCGGCTTTCATCGGAATCTCGGCCTTAAGCGCCGCGTCATCGATGGTTGTTATTTCAGACAGTCCGTGGATGGTGATCCCCCGGACCATCACCGGCAGGCCTTCCTCGACTTGAAACGTCACATCATATACCGGGACCGGCGGCGCATCGGTTTTTCCCAGGGTGCCCTGTTCCGGTGACCGGTCTTTGGTTTGATCGGGGGAAGCGCCCGGTATCGGACCGGCTGGGGGATGCACCTCCGGACCAACCGGTGTGAGGGTGTGCGTCACGGTTGCCTGATAATATCCCTGGGATTGGTAATACTGCTTGATGCGAAGGGCGTCTTCTTCAATTTCCTGACGGGTGGCGGTGGGACCCGGGTCCCAGAATTTCCAGACCGGGGGTGTCTGCACCACAAGGTTTGCGGTCAGCGCCTTTTTCTTTATCATTTTCAGACCCACAAAACGGACCTTGCGGACCTGAATCTCCCCATTTTCAGCCGCAAACGCAAAAGACGATGCCGCAAAAAAAAGAAACCCCGCAAGCAGGAGACAAAGAATTTTCCAGGGATCAGCCTTTTGCAAGGTCATTGCTCCCCAAGATGAGATCCAGAAGGGTCATTTTCCCGAAATGTTCCGCCTCAACTGTCTTTTTCGCTCCTATCAGGGCCTGCAATGCAGGATTTCTTTCCTTATCAGGGGCCTGCCAGTCCCCGTCCCCTTCGTGGCGAACGGCATGGCAGACATCCAGCACCCTTATCAGTCCGATGTTTTTTGCCGGTTGGAACGTCACGTCATCCCCTGGAATTTCCTGGAGCAACCCCCCATCGCACAGCTTCCGGGTAATTTCCCTCACCAGGCGGACCGGTGCGGCCAGGGCATCGGAAAGAGGGTCCACCCCTGAACGGCTCAGTCCGTGATGAAACCGGGAACAGATATGCAGCATGATATAAAGGGCCACCTCTTCCTTGAGGTCGCATCCGATATCGGACGCGCGCATTTCCTGCTGATAGGAGCGGATGTTCTGTATGGCGCATGACAACTGGGCGCCCATCAGCACAATCATCCAACTGAAATACAGCCAGGCGATGAAAACCGGCAGCACGGCGAAGGTTCCGTAAATGGTGTTGTAATGGGCCACATTGATATTGACATCCATGTAGACGCCAAAAGCCACTTTCCACAGGCTGCCGCAAATAACCCCCGCAATCAGGGCAGGAACAAACTTCACCCGGGTATTGGGCAGCAGAATATAGATGACGGTCAACACAAACCAGAGAATGGCATGGGAGGCCATCCTGGAAAACAAAACCGAAAAATGCTCAAACAGCTTGAATTCCGTGAGCGCGGAAACCACCGTATTGGCCGACAGGGAGGCGATGATGGCGGTGGACAGGACCATGAGAAACGGCCCCAGAAATAAAAAACTGATATAATTAGAAATCTTGCGCGTAACGGTCCTGTGCCGGGGCACGCCCCACAGCTCATTGAACGCCCGCTCCACATTGCTGATCATGGTCACCGATGCATAGATCAGGATCGCGGTGCCGAAAGCGCCCAGGGCCTTGAAGTCGGTGGCGGAAATATACCCGATAATCCGGGCGATCAGGTCTTCATGCTCGGCCGCCAGGGAACTGATCAACACCTGTTCCAGGCGGGCGTGAAACCCCAATCCTTTTAACATGGAAACGATTATGGCCAGCAGGGGAACAATGGCCAGCAGGGTGCTGTAGGAAAGGGCGGATGCCCGGAGCAAAATCATCCGGTTTTTTAAGCCGTGGACCGTCAGAAGAATTACACGGATCGTCTGAAAGCAGAAAAAATACAAACGGCCGGCATCTTTGGGGTCATGCCATAAGCCGTTTTTCAGAAAATCGGAAATCCTGCCCCGATATGTGGTAACACCATCCATATGCCTCTCCCCGTCGCAACCCGGCCAAGGCGGGATTATTTGCAGCAGAATGAAACCATCAGACGCCGGAAGCCGGAAAAGTAACCGGGCGGCCTGCTTCGGCAGAAGGTTCAATCATGACAGAAGGCCATCAAAAAAATCATTGCCCTTGTCATCCACGATAATGAACGCCGGAAAGTCCTTGACTGTGATCATAAAGACGGCCTCCATGCCCAGTTCCGGGAATTCTATCACATCCACGCGGGTGATGCATTCTTTTCCGAGCCTCGCCGCCGGACCGCCGATGGAGCCTAAATAAAAGCCGCCGTGCGCTTTGCAGGAATCGGTGACCTGCCGGGTGCGGTTGCCTTTGGCCAGCATGATGAGGGACGCCCCGTGTTTCTGGAATTCAGGCACATAAGGGTCCATGCGGCCCGCCGTGGTGGGACCGAATGACCCGGAAGCACATCCTTCCGGCGTTTTGGCGGGGCCTGCATAATAGATGATATGATCCTTCAGGTACTGGGGCAGATCGCCTTCTTTCTGCAGCCGGTCATTTAAACGCGCATGGGCGATATCCCGGGCCACGATAATTTTCCCGTTTAAGAGCAGCCGGGTGGCCACCGGGTATTTGGTCAACTCGGAACGGATATCGGTCATGGGCCGGTCGAGATCAATGCGCACGCCCCCTTGCGCGTCAAGAGCCCCCGGCGCGGGCAGGAACCGGGCCGGGTTGTCATCCAGATGTTCCAGAAAAACCCCGTCCCGGTTGATCTTTCCCTTAATGTTCCGGTCAGCAGAGCAGCTCACGCCGATGCCGACGGGACAGGAAGCCCCGTGCCGGGGCAGCCGGATCACCCGCACATCATGACAGAAATATTTGCCGCCGAACTGGGCCCCGATGCCCAGGTTCCGGGAAACGGCGAGCAGTTCCGCTTCCAGCTCCAAATCCCGGAAAGCATGTCCGGTTTCATTACCGGCAGCCGGCAGGGTGTCCAGATATCCCGCAGACGCCAGCTTGACGGTTTTCAGATTAAATTCCGCGGATGTGCCCCCCACCACCACGGCCAGATGATAGGGCGGACAGGCGGCCGTGCCCAGGGTCTTCATTTTTGCGGTCAAAAACCGCGTCAGGGCCGATGGATTCAGGACAGCTTTGGTTTCCTGATATAAAAATGTCTTGTTGGCCGACCCGCCGCCTTTGGCGACAAATAAAAAATTATAGGCGTCGCCTTCCACGGCGTAAAGTTCGATCTGGGCCGGCAGATTGCATGCGGTATTTTTCTCCTGATACATGGAAAGCGGCGCAAGTTGGGAATACCGCAGATTGGCTTTGGTATAGGCGTTGAATACCCCTAAGGACAAGGCCGCTTCATCCGAACCGCCGGTCCAGACCTGCTGGCCTTTTTTCCCCATGATGATGGCCGTGCCCGTATCCTGGCACATGGGGAACACAAAATCGGCTGCGATCACGGCGTTTTTAAGCATTTCCAGGGCCACGTAGCGATCGTTTTCCGAGCTTTCCGGATCATCCAAAATCCGGGCCAATTGTTCCAGGTGGCTCGTCCGGTAAAGATGGGCGACACGGGTAAAGGCGGTTTCCGAAAGCAGCGAAAGCCCCCTCTCAGATACCCGGACGATATCGTTTCCGTCAAACGAATCCACCCGCACAGGGTCAGACGTCAGACAATCGTAAACCGTGTCATCCGCCCCAAGCGGAAACATGGGCTGATATTGGAATTCAAGCATTCCCATCTTCCTTTCATCATTCATCACTCATCATTCATCACTCATCATTCATCATTTTTCTTCTCTTCCCCAAACGCCCGGGCATGGGTCTTCAAGGCGCACAGGTCGCCGCACATGGTGCACACATCCCGGTCCCGGTCCTCAGAGCAATGGCGGACCTTTCTGGCCTTTACCGGGTCGATGCACACCTCGAACATGGTTTTCCAGTCAAACCGGCCCCTTGCTTCGGACATTTTCCGGTCCCGGTCCCAGGCGGACGGAACACCTTTTTCCAGATCCCCGATATGGGCGGCGATTTTTGAGGCAATCACCCCTTCCCGCACATCCTCGATGGTGGGCAGGGCCAGATGTTCGGCGGGCGTGACATAACACAGAAAATCCGCACCGTTCGCCGCTGCAATGGCCCCGCCGATGGCTGCGGTGATATGGTCGTAGCCGGCGGCGATATCCGTGGGCAGCGGCCCCAGCACATAATAAGGCGCGCCGCCGCAGACTCTTTTCTGCATTTTCATGTCCCCGGCGATCCGGCCGAGGGGCACATGGCCCGGGCCTTCGATCATGACCTGGACCCCTGTAGCCCTGGCCTGTGCGGCAAGTTGACCCAGAATGATCATCTCCGTGATCTGGGCCCCGTCTTCCGCGTCAAAAATGGTGCCCGGCCGCAACCCGTCTCCCAGTGACAATGTCACATCGTGGCGCCTGCATATTTCCAGGAGCCGGTCATACCGGGCGTACAGAGGATTTTCCTTATCATTTTTGATGATCCATTCCGCCATCAGACTGCCGCCCCTGGACACGATACCCATGAGACGGTCGCAGTTCCGCAGGACCTTTAACGACTGCCGCGTGATGCCGCAATGCACGGTGATAAAATCCACCCCGGCCTCGGCCTGATGCGCGATTTCATTAAAAATCTCATCTTCCGTAACATCCGGGCAGGTTCGGTTTGCGGCAAATACCCGGCTGATAGTCTTGTAAATCGGCACGGTGCCGATCATGACCGGCGAATGGGTAATAATGGACTTTAAAATCTGCTCCAGATCCCCGCCGGTGGACAGATCCATGACCGCATCCGCGCCTGCGGCCACCGCCACATCCAGTTTGCCCAGCTCCTCATCCATATTAAAATGGCTGGGAGAAGTGCCGATATTGGCGTTGATCTTGGTTGTCAAGCCCTGCCCCACCCCCCTGGCGACAAATGCATGGTGGATGTTTTTTGGAATCACGACAGACCCGTCGGCCACCCGCTGCCGGATGATTTCCGGTGAAAGATGTTCATAGTCCGCCACCTGATGCATGGCCTCGGTGATCCTGCCGTTTCTCGCGTCTTCAAGTTGTGTCATTGAGTATTGCCTTGTTTGAGATTCTTTCAAATTCTGAGAAGTCAGGAGTCAGAAGTCAAGAAGTCAGGAGTCAGAATGATTTGGTATTCGGTCTTTTTTTATTCTGACTTCTGACTCCTGACTCCTGGATTCTATTCAGCCTTATCCCAGCCGCCCGGCCAGTTCACTGGCCACTTTTTCACCGGAAAGCAGCATGCCGCCGAAAATCGGCCCCATTCTCGGCCCGCCGACAGTGGCGTTGGCCGCCATGCCCGCCACATAGAGGCCGGGGAACACTTCCCGGGTGTTTTCGAGGGTCAGGTTTTCCGCCTGTTCGGCCCACATGGATTTTTCCCCTTCAATGGCGCCACTAGGCGTCATCAGCTTGCCCGGCACTTTTCGCACCACCACTTTCACCACTTCGGTGGCATGTCCGGTGGCGTCCACAACGAATTTCGACCGGACGGTCAACGGGTCAATATGCAGCCCCGCCATTTCCACGGGGGACCAGTTGATGACGAGCCCCACAATACCTTCGGGCCGCATCATCACATCTTCCACAGATACGCAGTTAAAAATCGTGACCCCGGCCCGAATGACCTTTGACGTTAATGTGGTGATGGCCTCAATGGCATCGGCGGTATAGTAATTCTCCCGATATTCTTTATACCGGATGCCGAATTCTTCCAAAATATGCAGCGCGTCCTGTTGCACAACAATTTCATTGAACATCATGCCGCCGCCCCACATGCCGCCGCCGATACTTAATTTTCGCTCGAACAATACCACTTTTTTTCCGGCTTTGGCAAGAAAGTATCCTGCCACCAGACCGGAGGGTCCGCCGCCCACAATGGCAACGTCCGTTTCAAGGTTGTCGATCAGTTTTTCATGATACCGGTCGATAATCGCCCGGGTGATGATGATTTCATCAAGCGCCATACGTTGTCTCCTTTTTATTGTTTGTTGTCAAAAATAAAAAACCGTTCCCCAATAAAGAGAAACGGTCAACATACGGCACCCGAGTTGGGTATGTTCAACTGGTCGTTTCCCTTCGCAGGCATGACCCTGATCAGGTTCCAAGGGTTATCCGATGGATTCGGATTCTCAGTTGCAGCGCAACACCCCTAACGGTTATGTTTATATCTTAAAACATTGAAATCGGTCTTTGTCAACCCCGCTAATATAGCCAGGAACAATTAACCCTGCCGGAGAGTATTGACAGACAATGCCGCACAAAACGTTTTTCAGTTTTCAATATGCAAAAAAAAAGAACATACAAAGGCATGTTCCATTTCATGCCATAAAAGTTATACGATTACCCTGATTGGCCATTACAAATTCATTGTTATTTCAAATGGAATGCCCTACATTCCTTTTCTATCTATCACAAATAACCTATCAAAATGGTAACCTAATGCCCGATAACGAATCAAAAAAGAGAATATCGGCCCCTGATCCCATGCAAGGACAATAAATGAACGATTTAATCGGCATACTTTTCTCCATGTGGGAATCATGGCCCAACAGGGTCGTAATATCATGTATAATACTGTTGTTATTGTGTTTTATTCTTCTGTTTGTGCCACGCGCTTTTTATTTGTGGTGGACGCTACGTCATGCCATTAAAAATCTCAAAAAAATTAAAGCCGCGATTAGCGGCACTAACATCATTGATCTCGATCCGATCGCAACCCAGGCCATGTCCACAAAAAGTCTTAATCGCCTGTGGAGTGAATACATACAAACCCTCCACCCGCAAAAGAGTATTGATGAAATTGGGCAGGAGCTTGTGATTCGTTGGAGAGCCACAACCATGGCTGAAGTCTTTTTTACTGAACAGGTCATTGTTGACACGCCTCTCAGGACAGAATTTTACAAACACTTCCCCGGTCTTCTCACCGGTCTTGGCATAATCGGCACATTCGCCGGACTCATTCAGGGACTTACCCACTTTAAGGTTACAAACAATCCGGACGCTGTCAGGCAATGCCTAAGCGATTTGATACAGGGCGTTGGCCATGCCTTTTATGTTTCCGCATCAGCTATTGGGCTGGCCATGATCTTTACCGGGATCGAAAAATTCTCAATCACTGGGCGTTATCGGCAAGTTGAGGAATTGTGTCAGCTTATCGATAGCTTTTTCAAGTCTGGCGCGGAGGATGAATACCTTGCCCGCCTGGTGCAGGCCTCCGAGACCAGCGCCACTCAGGCCATGCAGATAAAAGACTCCCTGGTTACGGATTTAAAGCAAATTCTGTCGGAAATTACCGTCCAGCAAGTTCAGGCATCCACACAGAATACACAACAGATGTCACAAAACCTGGCGCAGGCCTTTACGGACACAATGCGTCTGCCTTTGGAGCGTATATCAGATGCCGTCGGTCATGTAAGTTCGAATCAAGGCGATGCTGTAAATAAAATGCTCACCGATGTGCTGGTCAGTTTTTCTGCCCAGATGCAGGAGATGTTTGGCGGACAGTTTCACGGCATGACGGACTTGCTTGGCCAGACAAACAAAGCAATGCTGGGGACGGTCGCTAAATTCGACCAGTTAACGGCAAACATGCAAAACGCCGGGCAGGGAGCGGCTGATGCCATGGCCGAGAAACTTCGTGAGGCAATTGTTGCCATGGAAACCAGGCAAAGTGCCATGACTCAGCAGATGCATGATTTTGTTGAGCAAATGCGGATTGTTTCCCAGGATTCACAGAACGAGGCAGCTCAAAGGATGCAAAACATCATGACCGAACTCGGCGACAAGGTTTCCCTGATGGTCGCACAACTTGATAATCAGGCCAAGTCGTCTGCCGGCAGTCATGAAACGCAGCTTACCCAGCTATCTGAAAAAATAACGGATTTTTTATCGGGAATGCACGATATGTTTCATGAATCGCAGGGCCAAACTTCACAAAAGCTGCAAGAATCATTGGGGAAGCTTGGCGATCAGGTCTCCCTGATGGTTTCCAGAATGGACGAACAAGCAAAAGAATCGACAAATATACACAATGATAGCTTGTTTCAGGTAACAGAGAAGGTGGCGTCTTTTCTGACCACGACCCAAGAAACGGCAAGCGAGGCGCATCAGCATACGGCCCAGGCCAGTCAACAAGTTGTAGAGCAGTTGGGCAGGCAGGTGCAGGAGGCGGTTTCCAGCCTGCAAGAGATGGCCAAACGCTCGGAAGATGCCAGCGCCAGCCGTCAGGCGGAGTTGGCGGAACAATCCGCCAAATTACTTGGCAATTTGGCGTCCCAGGTGGAGTCTCTGGGACGGAGGGTGGCGGATGCCGCCGAAAGCACAAAATCCAGCGCTGTATCGATGGCAACCGCTTCAAAGTCTGCCATCGACCGGATGAATTCAGGGGCCGATTCCTTACTGCTGGCATCGAGCGAACTTTCAGACGCAGAAAAACGTGTGGCTGTCACAATGGGGGCGATAGGTCAGACTGCCCAAGTCTTGCAGGCATCGGCAAATACCTTATCGGGGTCCAGCTCCGGGGTGCAGCGGGTCTTCGACGATTACAAGTCATCAACCGGCGTATTTGCGGCAATCGTTACAGAACTCAAATCAACAGTGGAAACAGCCCGCCGCGAAGCTTCGCTCACCACCGATCTGGTTTCAAGGCTCCAGGGTGCGTCCGAAAAACTTGCCTACGCCAGCGAGGAGGCTGATCGGTATCTGGAGGGGGTGACAAAAGTCTTAACCGAGGCGCATGAATCTTTTGCCGAGAGTGTAACTAAGGTTTTGCGCGAGAGCAACATGCAATTTAATAAAGAATTGTCTGAAGCAGTCGGCTATTTGAGGAGCGCTATCCAAGATTTGGGTGACACACTTGACTCTGTCGCTTCACGAAAGGAATAGCAGATGCGCGGTATCAAAATGTCAGGCCATAAAGCCCGAAAAGACGAGGCAGAAAAGCCGTTCTGGATATCCTTTTCCGATTTAATGACGGCCATGATGGTTCTTTTTCTGGTGGCCATGACCGTGGCTCTTTTGGCGATCACACATGAAATTTCCGAGGCGGATAAGAAAAAAGTACACCGGGAAGATGAAATAACAAAACTCCTGAACAGGATCAGCGAAGCCACCAAGGACTATCCTGGGGTGGTGGTGCGCGGTCATTCAATAGATTTCGGTGACCAGGCCCGTTTTGCTACGGCCAAGCACGAGCTTACCGACGAACAGTCATCCATGCTGCGCTCTTTTGTCCCGAAAATTTTGGCTGCCGCCCGAGACCCCTTGGGACAGAAATGGCTCAAACGAGTTGTGGTGGAAGGCTTTGCCGACGAGCGCGGCACCTACATCCAGAACCTGAATTTGAGCCTGCAACGTTCAGAGCGGGTCTTATGCGTTTTGATGGCCAATGAGCAAGAGGTTCCGGACGCTTTGAGCGAAAAAGATCGGCTCATGATCCGGGATATATTTTTGGTAGGCGGGTCGTCATTTAACTCTCTCAAGGAAAGCCAGGACGAAAGCCGTCGCATCGAGTTGAAACTTGAGTTCCTGGATATTGGTGAGCAACGGCCTGCTCCCAGAAACGTGTCTCTCGACAACGACCCCCATTGTCCGCTTGATTGATGCCGCTATGAATGAAATAGAAAGATTACGTTATAAAATTAATAAGTTGATTATGGAACGACCAAAGTTATCATCCTGGGGTCAACTACAATTAATGACCAAGGCACTGGCCGAGGTCAAGAAGGTCTTTGACACACCAGCATCAAAACTGCCAGAGCGATCGATTGCCAAAGTTCTTGAAGGATACCGCAAGTCAGGGAGCTTGCAATCATTTCTGGACCTGAAATATGCCTGTTTTGGCGTTGGGCAGAGACTCACAGATGGCTGGTGTCTGTTTGTTGATGACCAATTATTTTCGAGACTTCTGTATCAGATCAATGACTTGCAGTCAGAGCCCAGACGTTTTCGAAAATGCTATCAGGGCCTTCTTTCCAGTTATTTCAGTGAAATCTGGACCAGTGAATCACAGAAAAACTGGATATATCTGCGCAAATACCTCGCTGATCGTCTGCCGGATGCCAAGCAAGCCACGCCCGTGCCAGGCTGGCTGACCCTGCTGGAGGAACATCGGAACCTCATGGGGCCGAAACCTTGCGAGCGTTACGTTAAGGAACTTCGGGAGGGAGATAGTGATGGGGTTTATCAGGCACTTCAAGGGGGCCTGGGTGTGCCGCGAGAATCCTGGGTTTGGCAGGAGCTGGTATTGTCCCAATTTGAAGTGGCATGTAGTCATGATGAGCAAGGATATAAAGACGACCTTGACCGGCTGCTCAAATTACTTCAGGACAACAGCAGTATGCTCTCCAAAAATCTGGTTATTCGCTGCACCGCCCGGCTGGTCAGCCGTTACGCCCGATGTTCATCAAAACCTGAACATCCGGCTTTACGCGATGCGGCCGTGACCCATATCGGTAACCCTTGGTTGAAAAGAACCGCCTGGGACGCTCACGTCAAAACCCACGACGGCCAGCCCCACGATGCTGCAAGGCAGATGGTTAATGGTTGGATCAAACGCGAGCTGATCAAAAATTTCTTTGAACTCCTCTCTGAGGATGGTTCCGCTGACCAGCGACGCCTCAACTACTGGCTTCGTTTTGAGCCGGTTATTGAAGACATGTGGTTCGCCTTGGGACCACATGCCAACAAACACACGAGCCCTTTCTTCAAGGAATTTCGAAATCGGGCCATAGGCAGGCTGCTCAAACTTGAAGCTCCGGGTGTTCCTCAGAACAACGCATTCATCATGCGACTGGGGAATATGACCGTGTGTTGATTTCCAAAAAAAATGTAACTGATTTTTCTGATTATTTTGACTGTGACAGTTATTTTCCGGATTATTTAAACTGGATTCGCTGCGCTCAATCATTTTATTGGGTTTTTTAAGGCATA
>JBAQUK010000226.1:0-10084 GCA_049297455.1 Desulfosalsimonadaceae bacterium
TCAAACCGATTTACTTCTGTTGGGATCATGATGTATACTCCTTTTTTATAAATGCCCGAAATTGGACAGATACGTGGAGTATACACCATTTTTGATTTTTCCGCCGCGTAGCGGCTTCGTTCAACAACAAACAGGAGTAAATCTGAAATGAATATCCGGTATCCTGCAATTCTTAATCCCCAGGCGGAAGGCGGGTTCACCGTTTTCTTTCCGGATCTGGAAGAGGCGGTCACGGAAGGAGACAGCCTTGAAGAGCCCCTGTTCAACGCCGCCGACGTGTTGACCATGACATTGGAGGCCCGAATGGAAGAGGGGTTGAACATCCCGTCTCCATCATCTGTAATAAACGCATATGAGGTTGCACCGGCGGCAAAAGTCCAGGCCGCGCTGTTGGTGCGAATGTGCCGGGGGACTCGGCCCATGGCTGACTTTGCCCGAAACCTCGAAACGTCATGGCCATCCGCCGCCAGGCTGGAAGATCCCAGCCACTGGCCCAGCCTGAAGCAGTTGGACCGGGCCGCATCTGCTCTGGGAAAACGGCTGGTTCTGTCGTTTGAGTAGAGAAAAAAATCATTTCCAGTATTGGGAAAAATACCGATAGCCTTCGGACGATTGCAGGGCCATCATGAATGGCAGGCTGGAAAGCCTGCCCCACACTGGGAAAACCACTGAGGGCATTCGGGAGATTGGGATTATTCATCATTCATACGGAGAACACCCCATGTCAGACACACGCAAGGAAACGGACAGCTTCGGCCAAATCGATGTTCCTGCCGACAAACTCTGGGGCGCACAGACCCAGCGTTCCCTCGAATACTTCAGCATCGGCAGGGATCTGATCCCGCAGGAGATGGTCATTGCGTATGCGATTCTGAAAAAAGCCGCCGCAATCGCCAACCACGCCTGCGGGCAGCTCGCCGAACCGCCCTGCAACCAGATCGTTCAGGTATGCGACGAGATCCTTGGCGGCAAACATCACGACATGTTTCCGCTGCATGTGTGGATGACGGGCAGCGGCACCCAGTTCAACATGAATATGAACGAAGTGATATCCAACCGCTGCTGCCAGATCATGGGCACGCCGCTGGGGAGCAAGACCCCGATCCATCCCAACGATCACGTCAATATGGGGCAGTCGACCAACGACTCATTCCCCGCCGCCATGTACATTTCGGCGGCGGTCGGGGTGAAACGGAAGCTGATCCCGGCGGTGCAGGCCCTGCATGACGCCATCGCGGCCAAGGCGGAGGAGTGGAAAGACATCATCAAGATCGGCCGGACCCATATGCAGGATGCCACGCCGCTGACCCTCGGCCAGGAATGGTGGGGTTATGCGGGGATGCTGGCGGATGATATCGGATCGCTGGAGGCAGCGCTGGAAGGGGTTTACCGGCTGGCCCTTGGGGGAACGGCGGTGGGCACGGGCCTGAACGCCGCACCCGGATTCGCGGAGGCTGCCGCAGCCGAAATCGCCCGGCTCACGGGTCTGCCGTTTGTGACCGCCCCCAACAAGTTCGCCGTCCAGGGCGCCCACAACGCCCTGGTGCAGCTTTCAGGCACGCTGCGCACCCTGGCCGTGTCGCTGTATAAAATCGCCAATGATATCCGTCTGATGTCCTGCGGCCCGAGGGCCGGTTTTGCCGAACTGCGGATTCCGGAAAATGAGCCGGGTTCATCCATCATGCCCGGCAAAGTGAACCCCACCCAGGCCGAGGCCCTGACCATGATCGCCGTGCAGGTGATGGCAAACGACGTGGCCGTGGGTTTCGGCGGCGCAGGCGGTTATCTGGAGATGAACGTATACAAGCCGCTGATGATATTCAATATCATGCATTCCATCACGATCCTGACGGACGGATGCGCCAACTTCCGCAAGTTCCTGATTGAGGGCGCGCGGCCGAATCATAAGAAGATTGCGGAGTATGTGGAGCGCTCCCTGATGCTGGTGACGGCCCTTGTGCCGGTCATCGGCTATGACAAAGCCTCCGAAATCGCCCATTATGCCGCTGACCATGACCTCACCCTGAAGGCTGCGGCATTGACCCTCGGTTTTGTGACGGAAGACGAGTTCGACCGCATCGTCGATCCGGCGAAAATGATATCGTCCTGATTCAATATTCAATTCTCAATTATTTCCCTTCCGGGGTTGCAATGCGGAAAAGAGCCATTATGTTAACCGCTCACCCTGCCGAAACCGCGGCGGGGTGTTTTTTTTCAAAACCGCACAATTTTAAAAGAAACTTCAGGAGAAAAAAATGACCGACATTTCAAAAATCACGCTGTACAGCGGCGGCCACAGGGGAGCCGAGGCGGAGTTCGGCAGACTTGCCGAGGCCTGGCAAATGAACGAGGTGAACATATCCTTTGAAGGGCACGAAGCTGACCGCACCCGTGGCATTCAGGTGCTGAGTCAGGAAGAGCTGCAAAAGGGCGATATCAGCATGGAAATCGTGTCCAAACGGATGAATCGCACCTACTCCAAAACGGACAAGATCCGGAAAGTCATCCAGTCCCTTTTTCACATGGTCAACCACGGCTACCATGTCATTGCCGTCGGGTGGATTCAGGAAGACAACACCGTCAAGGGCGGAACCGGCTGGGGGGTCGAACTGGCGAAACTGTTTAACCGGCCGCTGCATGTCTATGACCAGGACCGGAAGGGATGGTTTTCCTGGGAGGGCAATCAATGGGTTGCGAACACACCGGTGATTATATCGGATACGTTTGCCGGCACCGGAACCCGCCACCTCACCGATGACGGACGCCAGGCCCTGCGCGATCTTTTTATCCGGTCATTCGGTCCTGCGGCGTAAAAATAGTGAATGGGGACGTTTGATAATAACCCATTGAAAAGACTATGTTACGCCGGCTCCCCTCCGGATGCCGTCTCGAATCTCTCAAAAGCTTTGGCGATGCTCTGCCGCAGCAGCTTATTATCCATCGGCTTGGTGAGAAACTTGTAGATGGCCCCCTGATTGATGGCGCCGGTCACCATCGCCATATCCGCGTACCCGGACATGGCGATGCGGATGGTCTCGGGATGGATGCGGCTGACCCTGCTGAGAAACTCGATGCCGTCCATTCCCGGCATCCGCTGATCGCAGAGCACAACCCCCACCCGGTTGGTGGCGAGCATTTCAAATCCCCGGCTGGTGCTGGTGGTGGAGAGTATCCGGTAACCGTCCTTGCTCAAAACCTGCTCGATGACTTTGAGGATGCTCGGTTCATCGTCCACCAGCAGAAGCGTCCTTTCGGGATGGGCGTTCCCTTCTTTGGGAAAAACAAGAATCCGCCCCTCCCGCAGCAGTTGCTCCAGGTCCCGGCAAGGCAGCGGTTTGCTGAAATAAAACCCCTGCATCTCGTCACAATGCTGGGCCCGGAGATAGCTGAGCTGGCCTTCGGTCTCAATCCCTTCGGCAATCACCCGGAGGTCCAGGTTATGGGCCAGGGCGATGATGGTTTTGGCGATGGCCGCGCAGCCGGGGTCGTGGGTAACCTCCCGGACAAAAGAGATGTCCATTTTTATTTTGTCGAAGGGAAAACGCTTCAGGTAGCTCAGATTGGAATACCCGGTGCCGAAATCGTCCATGGCGAGCTGCACCCCCAGCCCCTTCAGTTCGTTCAGCATGACCATCGCGTTTTCCACGTCCCGCATGACCATGCCCTCGGTGATTTCCAGTTCCAGGTAGCGCGGTTCAAGATTGCTGTCCTGCAGAATCCGGGAGATGGTTTCGAGGATGCCCGGATACCAGAACTGCCGAGGTGAAAGGTTGACCGCTATAACCAGCGGGGGAAAACCGGCGTCCTGCAATTTCCTGTTTTGCATGCAGGCGGTTTTCAGCACCCACTCGCCGATGGGGATAATGAGGCCGGTTTCCTCCGCCAGGGGGATGAAGTCCGCGGGGGAAACCATCCCCAGTCCGGGGCTTTGCCAGCGCAGCAGGGCCTCTATCCCGGTCATCTGGCCGGCGGCCATGTCCATCTGCGGCTGGTAATGCACCGACAGCTCGTCATTCTCCAATGCCCGGCGCAAATGTTTTTCCATGGTCATGCGCGCCACCACCTTGTCGTTCAGTTCGTCGATGAAGAACTGAAAGATGCTGCGCCCCTGCTCTTTGGCGCGGAACATGGCCACGTCGGCGTTTTTCAAGAGCGTTTGCACATCTTTCCCGTCTTTGGGATAGATGCTGATGCCGATGCTGCACGAAATTTTAAAGAAATGGGTGTCGATTTCCAGGGGCTGGTTCAGGGCGGCCTGAATTTTTTGCGCCATGGCGGCGGCATCCTGGCTCTCCACCAGATCCGAAAGAACGATGACGAAATCATCCCCTCCCTGGCGGGCCACGGTATCGTTGGCCCGGACGCAGGCCGCCAGACGTTCGGCGGCGATTTTCAGTATCCGGTCCCCCATATCGAAGCCGAGACTGTCGTTGATGAGTTTAAAATGGTCCAGGTCGACGAACAGGACCGCCACCTGCCGCCGGAAGTATTCGGCGTGCAGCAGTGCCTGGCTGAGGCGGTCCATCAGAAGGTTGCGGTTGGTCAGGCCGGTCAGCCAGTCGTGATTGGCTTGGTATTCGAGCTGCGCCTCGTAGCGCTTGCGCTCGGTAATGTCGCGGATTGTGGCGGTGACAATGAGTCCTTCGGGAGTCTCCAGGGGGCTCAGGGCGATTTCCACCGGTAATTCACTGCCATCCTTCAGGAGCGCGCAGGCTTCTTTCCCTTGTCCCATGCGGCGGATTTTGGGGTTCCGGATATAGTCCCGGTTGTAATCCATGTGATGCACAAAACGGGGAGGGATCAGCATCCCCATGTGTTTCCCCACCACCTCGGAGCGATGGTAGCCGAACATTTCCTCGAATTGACGGTTGACCCTGAGGATTTCCTGTTTGTCGTTGACGATCAGGATGGCGTCCGGGGCTAATTCCACCAGGTCGCGGAGCTTGGCCTCACTCTCCCGCAGGGCCGCATCGGTTTGCTGTTTCTCGATGGCCCGCCTGACCTTGAGCATCAACTGATCGATGAGGTAGGGTTTCACCAGATAGGTGAAGGCTCCCCGGTTGGTGGCTTCCAATGCCGATTCGAGACCGGCGTTGTCGGTGAGGACGATCATTGCCGTGGACGGATGGTCGGCCCGGATTTGGGAAACCAGGTCCAGCCCGGAGATATCCCGCAGACCGAGGTCGATGAGGGCCAGATTGACGGCGCTGTTTTGCAGCAGGGCGAGGCCATCCGCGCCGTTCCCGGCGGCAAGGGTGTCATATCCCTTGACCTTCAGGCTGTCGGTCAGATCCCGCCTTGCGCCCGGATCATGGTCGATGATGAGAATGACCGTTTTTTTCTCTGTTTTTTCAGCCACTTTCCACCTATTTGGTATCCGTTGCGTTAGCGGAACCGGCAGTCCGTTGATGGCGTCAGATGGACGCGTTTCTGCGGTTTCTCAATGCAAGCATCCATTATTTTTCTACCGGGCATTCGTCGTTGAGGAACCGGATCAGATAGTTTTTATGGGCATTATGCAGGACAGCGGAAGTAACGTCAATGAGTTTTGTATTCTGCATGAAGGCTTGCATTGATCCTGCTCGGTGTCTGGCGCATCGCCTTCCATGACCGGGGGTACGGCCATGGGTGTATCCTTATTCGTTATGCTCTTCAAAGTTACCGGAATACATGAACTTGACATGTGTATTTATTTTGATACAATGAATATATGATCAAGCCAATATTGTCCGTAAATTTTTTCCGCACTGAGGCTGGTAATGAACCAGTCCGTGAGTTTCTGCGTGATTTACCTCCTGAGGACCGCAGGATCATCGGCACTGACATAAAAGAGGTCCAATTCGGTTGGCCTCTTGGCATGCCACTCGTGCGAAAGATGGAAAAAGACCTGTGGGAGGTTCGTAGCCATCTTGAGGGATGCATAGCGAGAGTGTTGTTTACCGTAGTCGAAGGGCATATGGTTTTGTTGCATGCCTTCATCAAAAAAGCACAGAAAACACCGAGGTCTGAATTAGATACAGCAAGGGCTCGTAAAGCAAAGCTTTAGGGAGGTCTCTATGGTTAATCCACATATAGGTAGTGACTTCGATGAATTCCTTCAAGAAGAGGAAATTCACGAAGAGGTTACTGCAGCAGCTCTTAAACGAGTCATTGCGTGGCAGCTGGATAAGGCGATGAAATCCAAGCATATCACCAAAACCGAGATGGCATCTCGGATGCACACCAGTCGGGCGGTAGTTAATCGTCTTCTCGACGAAGATGACACCAGCGTCACATTGGCTACATTGGCGCGCGCAAGCCTGGCAATCGGAATGCCACTAAAAATCGAGTTCGCTGTCAACGCAGAAGCATAACAAGCGCATCGAAGCAGACTGCGAGAAGGGAGCCGAGGCGCTATGCGGCAAGTTCATTGATCGCCGCCGCTCATGCCCGGCGTTCGGAGACAGACTACATGAAACCGCGGGGTAATTCGGTGGACGCCATACCGATTAACAGCGGCATCAGCAGGCAGAAAAGCATGTGCTGAACCGAAAGCGGTACACGACCGGATGGAAACGGATTGAGTTTTTGGCCCAAACGTTTATCGCATTCAACCATATGTAATTATTTATTTTTCTTTGGCGGGCAAAGAAAAGTAACAAAAGAAACCCGCCCTGCAATGAGGACAGCTCCCTGGACCGGCCGGTTTCCGAGGCGTGGGCAAAAACTCGCTGAATGCAGGGGCGCATCAGGAAAGTGAGTTTCGATATCGTTTATCGTATCCGGCAGGTGTCCCGGCTTTGATCCGCTCAGACAGTTTGCCCCCGTTCTCCGCGGAAACCACCCGGCCCAGGGCCGCATTGCAATGGGCTTCCCCCCGGCGGAAGAGCGTCGCCAAATCGACCTGTCCATAAGTCCAAGAAAAACGATGATGATTCCGGAAAAAATAATCACGCTTCATACGTATGAGCAGCCTGAAACCGTAAGCCGTTTTCAAGGCGGGCGTTCCGATTTTCAGGTCGAAGGGAATGCCCATCGCGCTGCGTCCCTGCCGGGCGGTTTTCCGTGGATGAAGGGGGAAACTGTCTGAGCGGCGGAAGGGTAACCCATTTGATGTTTAAACAAATTGAGTTTATTCATAAATCATGGAGCGCCGATTACAAAGCGAGTTTTTCCCCCGCCACGGATAAACCGCCCGGCAGGGAAATAAGCGGCGCGGGGCTGGGTTCTTTTGCTACTTTTCTTGCCCACCAAGAAAAGTAGAAGACAAAAGGGCCGGTGGCAATTGTTTTGACATCCGGACAAGACCGGTTTTCAGGAATCATGGATACTATCGTCCATCGACCCGCCCGAAAAACAGCCTTTAAAGCTTGCCAACGCCCCCCGAAACCGATATGTTCCCCATAGTTTTTTAAGGGTTACCGCAACAGGTGACATGCGGTTGAGTTCAACAACGTTTTATCTATCATCCCGGTGAGCCATCCCGGACAATAGAACCGTCTTTCAGGTAAGCTGCTCTGCTCAGCCGGTTCTTGGGATGAAGGATAAAACGCTATTGGTTGGCCAAGGCGATGAAGAAGATGAGAAGGAGTTCAAGGACTGATGGAAACCGTTGACTACGGAACGTTTGAAGCCACTGTCAAACGAAGCAACGACCTCGAACAGGCTCTGCAACGTGACCCTGCTCGTTTTCGGGTGCTCACTGGCGATCGCCCGACAGGACGGCTCCACGTCGGGCATTTGTTCGGTTCCCTTGAGAATCGGGTCCGCCTTCAAGGGTTGGGTGTTCCCATTTTCGTCGTGATTGCCGACTACCAAGTGTTGACGGATCGAGATTGTGCTGACGACATAGCGGAGAATGTGCATCAACTTGTGTTGGACTATATCGCCGCCGGTTTGGATCCCGAAAATGGACGTACGTTCATCTTTCCGCACAGCCACGTACCGGAATTGAACCAACTGTTGCTTCCATTCTTGACGTTGGTGACCAACTCGGAGCTCAACCGGAACCCAACAGTAAAAGAAGAAATCCAGGCATCTGATCAGCAGCAGATCAATGCCGGGATGTACGTATACCCCGTTCATCAAGCCGCTGATATTCTGTTCTGCAAGGCCACAGTCGTACCGGTTGGCAAAGATCAACTGCCGCACCTTGAATTAACTCGCACCATCGCCCGGCGTTTCAATGCGCGATTCAAGGGGCAAAAGCCCGTCTTCCCGGAACCGCAACCACTTCTCAGCAATGCGCCGATCATCTTGGGGCTGGATGGGTCACAGAAGATGAGCAAGAGTCGAAATAATTCCATCATGCTCTCGGCCACAGAGGATGAGACAGCCAAGTGTATCAAGACGGCAAAGACTGATACGGACCGCCTGATTACTTATGATCCGGTTAACAGGCCGGAAGTGGCGAATCTTCTCTTGCTCGCCTCGCTCTGCACGAAGCGAGAACCCCTTGATCTTGCAGCAGAAATCAAAGATTTTGGGGCGTCTCGCCTGAAGTCCCTTCTTACTGAGTCAATAAATGAGTATCTGCGGCCCCTTCGCCAGCGGCGGCAAGAGCTTTCGAAGGACCGGGGGTACATCCGGCATGTCATCAGTGGGGGCATCGCTCGCGCACGGGCATTGGCGCAAGAGACCTTGGCCGAAGTGAGACAAGCAATGGGCATGGAATACGAAACAGATCACAATGGCCAATAAATCGCTAAAGAGGGACGCGCCAGAACGACCACCGCGGCCCTTGGCTTCGCGATAGCATCACACTATATCTCCCTGAACCCCATGCAAATCCTGCGTCATACACCAGAGGCGTTGCCCCTGGTATATGACGACAAAAAAATCTCTATTTTACCCCCGGCATCGGCGGGCCCGGCGCCATGCCGCCCCCCTGACTTGCCGCCCCAACCGGCCGGATATCTCCGCTGACCCTGATGGTGACCGGATTGTTTTCGGTGTTGTCGGTCAGGATGTTGATCTGGTCAAAATACCGGCCCGGCGATGTCCGGGTGTTTTCAAGCGTGAATTCATAAGCCTTTTTTCCCTTAACTTCCGTTTCCTTCATGGAATACCGGAAATCCGTCCCGCGCAGCACGCTGATATTGAGTATTTCAAAGGGGCTCTGTGCATCCGGAACCACCGTGACGATCCGGGTGATCTTTTCGCCGACGGCTCCCCTTAAAATCGCTTTTGACGGGGTGAGGGTGGCGAATTTTCGGATTTCTCCCGTCAATTTGAGTTTAATGCGTGAATGGTCGGGGTCATTGTTTTCAACGTTGATGAGTTTTACTTCATTTCCGCTGAGGCCGTGGGTTGAGAGTTTTACCTTGATTTTTCCCTCCGCACCCGGAGGGATCAGTCCGTCAAATGAGACTGTTGTGCATCCTCACCCGGTTTTGACGGCTTGGATCACAAGATCGGCCTTGCCGGTGTTTTTGATGATAAAATCATGGGAGACATCCGCGCCTTCATAAGCCAGGCCGAAATCATAGGAATCAACTTCAGCTACGGCAACGGGCTTGCCGTCACCGGCGTGGACGGATGCGGCAATGCCGAAAAAGCACACCGCCATGGCGAACCGGAATAAACTGTATACAATGGGTTTAGACATAAAAATCTCCTTGTGAAATTAAAAAATTATTCTGCTTAAATTTAAAATCCGTCACACAGCGCTTTCCCCCCGCTCACCGGTGCTGATGCGGACGGCTGATTCCACATTCGTCACAAATATTTTCCCATCGCCGGGCAGTCCCGTATGGGCTGTTTTTTCAATGGCGGCGACAATTTCATCGACAATGCCGTCATTGCAGACGATTTCAAGCTTAACATGGGGCACGTAGTCAATCAAGTCCTCAACCATCCGGTGTCTGGCGTCTTTTCCCCTAGTGCGCCCGAACCCCTGAACTTTATTCACCGTCAGTCCCGACAGCTTATCAAAATCTTTTAAGGACATCACGACGTTTGCCAGCATGTGGGGTTTGATATAGGCTTTAATTTCCTTCATATTTCTGTCTCCTTAGGGGCCGGGAGAGCCGGTATCCGGCTTCTCGGCCTTTGTTTTTGGTTGTTATTCCAATCCCAAATCATAGCGCTATCTTCGTTGGCTCGT
>JBAQUK010000227.1:0-8100 GCA_049297455.1 Desulfosalsimonadaceae bacterium
TATGCCTTAAAAAACCCAATAAAATGATTGAGCGCAGCGAATCCAGTTTAAATAATCCGGAAAATAACTGTCACAGTCAAAATAATCAGAAAAATCAGTTACATTTTTTTTGGAAATCAACACACGGCAGGGGTTCAACAAGGATGGCGATGGACTCAATACGATCAAGCTTTTGACCTTATATTCCGTGAAGGCTCGCGAACCCATAGCCTTCGCTAAGCAACCCGGCAATATTCCGGATGTCATATCCATTGAAAACACTCTGACACAGCTCAAGTGTTTCAATCTTGAAAAACCTCTGATCGTCACCGATAACGGCTACTACAGCCAGAAGAACATGATGGAATTTGCCTTGCGCAATGTGAAGTTTCTGACCCTGGTTGATCCAAATATTATCTGGGTCCGCGAGACGGTTGATGCGCTCCGTGCAACACTGGCGAGTATGTCCAGCACTTATCCGTTCGACCCGTCAATCTGCGGAGCAACTTCGCTCAAAATGCACCCGTTCAGCCGGGAACGCCAGCGATCACGCAACGACAAGGTCGCCGGCGAAAAAGAAACGATCTCACGCCGTCTGTATGTGCATGTTTACTATTCCCCAGACAACAAAGCCAAGAAAGAACTCGCCTTCCGTAAGGACCTGCTTGAACTGAAGGCGCAAATAGAAGGAGGACAAACCGAGTTCACGGAATCAGCGCAAAAGAAAATAGACAAGTACCTGACCTGTTCCAGAAAGGGGCGTGGGGGACAGCTGAATGTTGGGTTCAACGACAAGGCCATTACTGAAGCAAATAAGTACTTTGGCTATTTCGCCCTTGTCAGCAATCAGTCTATGGACACATTTACAGCACTTGAAAACTATCGGCTGCGTGAAAAAATCGAAGAACTCTTTGCCGTGCAAAAGGGGAGGCTCGACGGTGCGAGACCGCGCACATGGTACCCGGACAATCTGCGTGGAAGGCAATTCGCACAATTTGTCTCGCTGGGCTATCATTGTTTCCTGACGAAAAAAATAAAGGAAGTACAGGCCAAGCTCAGAAAAAAAGAACCCGGAAAAACCAAAACACTTATCAAGCTCGAAAAGAAGCTGGAAAACTGGCTTGCGCAACGCTCTCTCGCTCAGATCCTGGATTGGTTCGACTGCATTGAAACCACAAAGGTACAGACTGTCATGGGCAGCTATCGATGGTCCACCGAATCAGTGGCCAGAGACAGGCTCTTTTTGAAATACTTGGGAGTGGACACCAAATAGTGTGCGCTTTATACGATTTTCAGGATATAATTGAAATTTTTCTGGGGGAACCCGTCGCAGACCACCCGCGGGTTCACCGCCACATCCGCCCCGGCTAAAAGCCCCGGCACCTGATCAAATCCGGTCTGAATAAAATCGATTTTATGCCTGATTCCCAGTTCCCTTGCCATGGGGTCGAACCTGTCAAAAGGAAACATCGAGACCATGCAAAGACGCACATTGTCTTGCTGTTTCACAATTTCGTGAAAAGATTTCAACAGTAAGTCAATGCCTTGAAATTCCCCGAAATTGCCAGTGTAAATGATCCTTTTTATCCCATCACCGGAAAATTTTCGAACATTTTGAATTTTCATGAACGTTCGGGGCTCGATCCCGTTCGGTACAACCGTTATTCCGGAAGGATTGACCTTTGAGAATCTGATCAGGAAGCTCTTGATATCGTCGTCGACAGCGATGATCCGGTCGGCCTGTTTTGGAGCCCATTTGTCAAGAAAACGCCCGATGATCTGTTTTGAGGTGTCTGGTAATGATATGGCGTAGGATGGCAATTCCGATTCCAGAGTCGTGTGGGCGTCATAGATCACCGGATGGCCGGTCATCGACTTTACAATCAGGGACACCAGAAGCCCTTCATAGTGATGGGCATGAATCAGATCGATCTTATGGGTCTTGAGAACCCTGAATAATTGGATCGCCAGCAGAGGGTCCAACACCAAAAGTTTGGGATATGTCGGGCCTGGGTTAAAGTTGCGGTAACTTTTTATATCGGGTATGCGATGAATCTGAAAGGCATCAGTGCTTGACGCGTCGCCAAAATGATAGGCAACCACATGAACCTCATGTCCGCGGCGGCCAAGGGCTTCGGCCGTCCTGAATATTCTGACGGGAGTTCCTCTTTGGGCGGGAAACGGACATGCTGCAACGATGGCGATATTGATTTTTTCCACTGTTCAGGTTGCTCCTTTGACTCGCTCGGTTACTTGCAAGATATCGTTTGAACAGTGTGGTTAATTGTCCGGACACAGGAGTTCCCGAGCCTCTTTATGGGTGTACGGGACGAGGCCCAATGCTTTGGAAACCAACAGAATTCGTTCAACCAGTTGCCGGTTTGATGTAAGGCCGGACCGTTGCCGGTCATAATAGATATTGTCTTCCAGCCCCACCCGGACGCCGCCTCCGGCCACCAGGGCCATGGTGTTCATCTGTATCTGCCAGTCCCCGATGCCTCCGGCTGACCACAACGACCCCTGGGGCAATTCATTCACCATCAGGCCGAGATTTAACATGGTCGCCTGGGCGCAGGCGATATTTCCCAGAATCAGGTTAAAATAGCAGGGCGGCTTGATAAGCCCCTTCTGAATAAGATATTTTGCGTAGTTGATCATCCCCAGGTCAAAGGCTTCCAGTTCGGGCCGGATGCCCTTTTCCATCATTTTTTTGGCAAGCATCTGGATCATCTCTGGGGTGTTGATGCTCGCCTGTTTGTTAAAATTCAGGGAGCTCAGGGTCAGGCTTCCCATATCCGGCTTGGCGTCGCCGGTTAATTCCAGGCACTCCGAGCGCTTGTCAAAATCCGTAACGTGCCTCCCGCTGGTGGATACCCCGAGTACCAGATGTTTGTTTTTCTTCCGGATTCCGGAGATGATCTGACTGTAAATTTCTTTTTTGTAGGATGGTTCTCCGGTATCCGGCTCCCGGGCATGGAGATGGACCATATTGACGCCCAGCTCCGCAACATCCAGCACCTGGTCGATGATCTCATCCGGCTGGATGGGAACATGGGGCGTCATATCTTTGGTGGGGATCATCCCGGTGGGCGTAAAATTTAAAATAAATTTCATGTGCCTATTGTCCGTTCGACGGCATGGTGCGATTGATCACGCGCCGCAACACTTCTTGAATTTTTTGCCGCTGCCGCAGGGACAGGGGGCGTTTCGCCCGATTTTGGGTTCCGGACGAACAAACTGCACCGGTTTGGGCGCATGACCATCCATAAAAAACCACGTCCCGTCGATTTTCTTAAATTCCGCCACTTCATGATGCTCGACAGGTTTGCCTTTTTCCAGAAACCGGGCCACGAATTCCACTGTGCCGGTTTCGTCCTCAATGCCCCCATCCTTTGTTTGACGGATTTCAAGTCCCTGCCATTCGGAATTTTTGGACCAGGCCTCGGTCTCCGCCCGGTTGAATTCCTGGTGTTTGGCAGGGTCGATGGTATTGTGAATATAATCCACTTCTGTTTTCACAAAAGCGGTGTATCTGGATCGCATGAGCGCTTCGGCGGTTTTGGCGGATTCTCTGCCCCGGATCAAGGGCTCACAACATTCACTATAGTTTTGGCTGCTGCCGCAAGGGCATGGTTCCATGGTTTGCCTCCTGGTTGAATTCGAAAAAGTAAATAGATATCAACCGCCTATAATCGGTGGGACCCGATCCTGTCAAGAGCAAACCCTGTGATTTCAAATCCTGCTTAACCGTGCAATGTCTCGACAATCGTTTGAGGATAGGGTATGTGTTTTAAAAATTTGACAATAGGCGGCCTTCATTTGAAAATAAGGTCGATGGATTGCGTCACTTTTGCGGTGAATGGCGGATAATCGATGGCCCCAAAAATATTGCCGGGAGAATTGACACCCAATCCGGACCCGGCCCGCACCCCTTTGGAACAGTTTATCGCCGGCAGTGATTTTTATCGTCTGCTGGCGGATTCCATCACCGATGTGATCTGGGTGCTGGATGCGAACGCCCTTTGCATCGCCTATGCCGCGCCGTCGGTGGAGCGTCTGCTCGGATACACGCCCGGGGAAGTGATGGCCCTGCCGTTAAACACCCTGATGCCGGAATCCTCTATGGCGGTTATCCTGTCGGTCATTCAGGAGGAGACCGATAAGTTGCTGGCCCGGATGGCGGAACCCCGGACCCTTGAGATCCGGATGTTCCACAAGAACGGCGGCATCGTCTGGGTGGAATGCCCGGCCCGGTTCATCCGGGACAGTGAGGACCGGATCATCGGCATCATCGGCGTGGCCCGGGACTGCACCGAACGGAAGAATGCGGCGGAAGCCCTGCGCGTCAGCGAGGGCCGGTACCGGACCATTCTGGAAAATATCGAGGAAGGGTACTGCGAAGTGGATCTTGCGGGAAATTTTGTTTTTGCAAACCACTCGGCCTGCACGCTCTTAGGGTATCCGGAGCCGGAACTCCTGGGACTCAACTTCAGGCAACTGGTGGACGCGGAAACCGCTGAAAGGGTGTTTCAGGCTTTTTCCAACGTATTCCAGACCGGTGAACCTGTGAAGGATTTTGATTACGAGGTGATCCGGAAAGACGGCACCCGGAGGCAGGTTGAAATAGCGGTGACCCTCATCCGGGACCAGGAGAACCGCCCCGTCGGGTTCCGGGGCATCGGCCGGGACATCACCACCCGCAAGCAGGCGGAATTGCAGCTCAAAAAAGCCTATGATGATCTCGACCGCCGGGTGATGGAAAGAACCGCGGAACTGGCGCGGACCAATCAACGTCTGGAAGATAAAACCAAAAGCCTTGAAGAAGCCAATATCGCGCTTCGGGTGCTGCTTGCCAAAAAGGATGAAAACCGGAAAGAAGTGGAGGATCGCATGGTGTTTACGGTCATGGAATCGGTCTCGCCCATGCTGGAAAAAATAAGAACCGGAAATTTATCCGAAAAACAGCAGGCGTACCTGGAAATGATTGAAGCCCAACTTCACAAGGTCACCTCTCCGTTTTCCCAAAGCCTGTCCATGCAATACCGCAAACTCACCCCTGCTGAAATCCAGATCGCCAACCTGGTGAAGCACGGAAAAACTTCCAAGGAAATAGCCGAACTGGCAAATCTTGCCGTCAGCACCGTTGATTTCCACCGGAAAAATATCCGGAAAAAATTTCAGTTGGACGATAATCACGGCAATCTCCGAACCTATCTCCTCTCCCTTGAAAAATAGGGGCAAAGTCCCCCCATTTACCCCTGAAAGTTCCCCGGTTGATTTATCCCGCCGATCCCGTATAATTCAGCCCATGTTAACACTGTTTTGGTTCCATACCAATGTTGCCGGGAACAATCAACGTAATCATAAGATGTATAATCAAGGGGGAGAAATGAAGAATTACATGAAATTATTGGGGGCGGCCGCCATGCTGATGCTGCTTTACCCGGCAGGCGTCCTGGCCTGGGATTCCAACGCAACCGCCACACAGATGGATACCCATAAAATGATCGCCGAACAGGGGGTTCTGATCCTGCAGAACGATCTTGCCACCAATGCGGCTCCGGAAGTGGTCCACAACCTGCAGATTCTGCATGATAATTTATATGATTTAAAACGGGGCGCGGTGTGGCCGGATTTCAACACCAATGAATATGACCTCTACCAGGACCATTTCTATGATCCGGATACCGGAAAAAATTTCACCAACGGCGTGATCCCCGATACCGCGGAATCCCAGACCCGGCTGCATGTGGCCGTGGCCGTGCATAAATGGAAAAACGGGGATTACAGCGGGGCCGCGTTTGAGCTGGGCACGGCCATGCATTTTTTCGCCGACATCAACGAACCCCATCACGCATCCAACCAGACCGGCGGGGAAGGCACCGCGCACACCGAATTTGAGCAGTGGGTGGAGCTGGGGTTTGAAAGCTATGCCATTGATGGTTCCGGCCACACCACGGACTCCACCTATTATATGGATACGGTGAATAATTTTACCTATATCACCGATTTCATCACCAGCCAGGCCAATATCTGCGGCCGGGCGGCAAAAGCCTTGGCCCCTTACGCCCAGATGACCAGCACCTGGGATGACTGGGAGTATGTGGCCCCGGAAAGCCTGAAAATCGCCCAGCAGAGCGCGGCTCTGGTGTATTTCCGGTTTCTGAACGAAGTGGCCCTTGAGCCGTTATCCGCAGCCGCTGGCCCCATCGGAAAATTCCATGTGGAGTTCAAGGTTTCGGACGTGACGAACGCCGGCACGGACGATACCGTTTATTTCGGCATGAAGCTCAAAAACGGCAGAACCATGGAGTTTAAATGCGATGTGCCGGGGGATGATTTTTACCGCAATCTGCGGTGGGCGTATGAATTCAATATCACGGACGCCACATTCAAGGCGGCGGATGTCACGAAAGTCTGGGTCCGGAAGAAGGATTTCACCGTTCTGGGGGATGACCTGAGGCTGGATTATATGGCCGTGTATATGAAGGGCAAAAATGTTCTGGACAAGCCCATTAATGCGTGGCTGGGCACCGGCGGCTGGTGGTATTCGGATGTGACCTATAATGTGGCGGTGAATGGACTTAAATATTGATTTAACAAATATTTTCAATGATGATTCAGGGACAGCGCGCCTATGGGCCGCTGTCCCGTTGCATTTGTGGGCCTGAACGCAAAAAATCAGCCGCGAGTGTAACGAGTCGGTAGGGTTGCGTTGTTCGGTACAGTCTTTTTCATTCTATTAGACCGTATTTTGCCCGAATCTCTTTACATCCCTTGTCCGCCCCTCGTTGCTGTCAGCCAACCCGCGTTCAATCACTTCGCGGACGTATATCTCTCGCATGAGATCATCCCATGTGGCATCTGGCGGCATCCGGTCGATCAATTTGTGGGCTTCATCCTTTTGTAAGACCATCGGCATAAAATTCTCCTTTGATTTTTCAAACAGTAACAATAAACCAAGGTGATTTCAAATCATCGTTCACCACAAAAGGAATCTCCAAGAGCTATTTTTAAATTTTTTTATTCAGTAGATGACCTTCATCACCGGTGATGCCAACGAGCTTTTCGCATAGCGCCGCAGAATGTCTCTCTCAGGTTTAACTGGATTTTATCATATTGTTTTTATTAATTAATTCTATGCATAGCAACATGCGGGCAATCCGGGCGCAAGAGATTGTCTGCGTTTACGCTCATTGCACCTCAGCAACGGCAACCACATAATTCTTGCCGTGGTTTTTTGCGCACTTCGGGCACGTGGTATAGAAGAAATATGTTTTTTTGACTTGACGGCCTTTCCCTGTTACGTATGCCGCCATTTCTTTTTCCCATTCGGGTGTATTTTTATAAGGCCCCTCAAACACCTTTGTCAGAAAGTCGCCGGTGATCTCCACCATTTCATGGCCGGGAACGTCTTTGGTTACAGAGAAATAATGTTCTCCCGTCCATGGGGACGGGTCGTACGACAATACCACAAAGTTGTCGTCACTGTGTGCATTTGCTTCCTTGATGGCGGTGAATGTTTTTGGATAAACGGAACCGATATTAATGGGAATATGAAACAGGCTCCTTGTTTTGGCTTTAAGAAACCGTTTCTTTTTGAAAGAAAGTTCCTGTTCATCCCAGCCCTCAGGTTTGAATCTGGGGCAGCAACCTGTGGGGTTGTCGCTCATGTCATATTTCGGCAATGCATTCATTTCCATCTGTTCACCTCCTAATAAATGATGTACCGACTTCTTGTAGACAACGTTATAAGTCAAGTGATTCTCTCAGTTCTTTGCCGGAAATGATAGCATCACCCTTGTCGTGGAGCCGGTCGAGTGCAATCTGAAGATCGGCGAAATCTTCAAGGTATGACTCCAGCGCTTTTTGGATGATGAAAGAGCGGGGCCTCTCGGTTTCTTTGGCTATGCCGTCAAGCTGGTCGGCAAGCTCTTTGGGAAGCCTCACGGATATTGCTGTACTCATGGTGCACCTCCTGTCATTGATGTATTACTTAAATGTTAAATGAAATTTCCCTTAAACTTTTGTGAACTCCTATCAATTATGTGTTTAAAGGGAGATATGCTTGTGAAAGCCTGATTCCAAAGGAATTGACAAAAGAATACCTCCCTGTGCGCA
>JBAQUK010000228.1:0-9891 GCA_049297455.1 Desulfosalsimonadaceae bacterium
AAGTTAAAGGACCGCAACGATTAAAATCCCTTATCCAGAAGGCTCTCAACGGCAGTAGTACCGTAGGATATCATGCAATATGCGGGTTTGCTGGGATTTGATTTTTTTTCATTTAACATTTAAGTAATTACCCCCTAAGTTTAGGCTCGTGATAAATTGAAACAATTGATCCGATTTATTTTTTCTTTGTTTTATCAATAAAACGCTTAATAATATCTATGACTATCATTGTTGTTGCTCCTATTGCAACTGGCCAGTGGGAGCACTATAACTTTTCAATAAAAAATGTTAAAGGGGGCAAGGCTATGAATAGAAATTTTAAAACAATGGCACCAAGAAACAAGTCAGCCACGGTCAGCCTGATGGCGGGTGGCACTGGCAAGAATTGCCAGTGTTCGAGGACAAGAGGCGTTTTAATCATTTAGAATTTACCTCTTTTTCTGATTTACTTTTCTTTGGCGGACAAAGAAAAGTAACAAAAGAACCCAGCCCGGCACTGTGGAAAGCTCCCCGGGCCTGACGATTTCCGTGGCGTGGGCAAAAACTCGCTTTATATAATGGATTGCCGGGATTGGTTTTGCCGATCCTGTTTATCGTCACCGGCAGATTTGTCGACTTCTATCCGCTCAGACAGTTTGCCCCCGTGATCCACGGAAACCGTCAGGCCCGGGGCCGCATCGCAATGGGCAAAACCCCCGCCGAAAGAGTGTGGCATTTTCTTCTATTGTTTTCGGAATTGGCCAATGGCAGAACATGGAGCGCTTTCGCAAAAAGTTCAGGTATGGATTCGATGCGACATCATTTGCAATGTAAGGGATTCGAAAAATTTTAAAATACCACCATGCCGTTCTTCTTGCTCATGCTCTTGCTCTTAATCTTACTTTAAAATCTCAAGAATAAGAGAGCAAGAGCATGATTAAGATCAAGAGCATGCAAAAGGGTATATTAGTAAATTTCAAATCCCTAAGCGCTCAAAGGACCCCAGCTTTGATTGTTTTTCTGGCGGATGCCCATACGGATCTGGAGAAAAAAAGTCAGATCAAAATTGACTTCCTGGAAGACCGCATCCGCTTGCTTCAGAACGAACTTTTCGGGCGAAAACGGAAAAGTGTCTAATGTTTCCAATCCATTCAAAATGAGCGCTCAATGAGGTGGACTTTTATGGTTTTCAGCCGTTTGGCCGATCTGCCCCATCACGTTTCTTTTTCCAATACCTCCCTGACTTTCATGCCGATGTCTTTCATGGAAAAAGGCTTTTGAATAAAATTCACCCCGGCTTCCAGAACGCCGTGATGGGCGATCACGTTGGCCGTATAACCGGACATGAACAAAGTCCTGATCTCCGGATAGAGGGCGTGTATCCGCTGGGCCAATTCCCGTCCGTTCATTTCCGGCATGATCACGTCGGTCATGAGCATATCGATCCCGCCGACGTGTTTTTCCGCCAGGCCCATGGCCTCAACCGGCGAATTCGCGGCCAGTACCCGGTAGCCCAGCCTTTCCAGCATGGCCTTGCTCATCTTGATGATTGTCGGTTCGTCCTCCACCAAGAGCACCGTCTCCCCCCTGCCTGTCGGGATTTTTTCGGCAATGATCGGTCCGGTCCTTTTGGCTTCTCCCGTATGGCCCGGCAGATAAATCCTGAAGGTCGTTCCTTTTCCGGGTTCACTGTAGACGTTGATGAACCCGTCGTTCTGCTTGACGATGCCATAGACCGTCGCCAGGCCCAGACCCGTGCCCTGGCCAACTCCCCTGGTGGTGAAAAACGGCTCGAAAATTTTGTCCCGGGTTTCCCTGTCCATGCCGTGACCGTTGTCGCTGACTTCCAGCATCACGAAATTACCGGGAATAAATCCGGCATTGTCGGCGCAATACGCCTCGTCAAAGTTCACCGTGTCCGTTTTGATGATGATTTTTCCGACATTCGCAATGGCGCTCCGGGCGTTGAGGCACAGGTTGGCCAGAATCTGGTCCAGTTGGGAAGGGTCCATTTTGGTCAGTCCCATGCCCGTCCCCGGCAGCCAGGCCAGGTCGATGTCTTCGCCGATGAGCCGCCGGATGATTTTCAGCATGCCCTCCACGCTCTCGTTTAAATCCAGCACCTTGGGGCTGATCGTCTGCTTGCGCGCAAAGGCAAGCAATTGCCGGGTGATTTCAGTGGAGCGCTTGGCGGCGTCAAGTATTTCCTTCAGATCGGCATGCAGCGGATCATCCGGGGCCACCTTTTCCATGGCCAGTTCCGTGTAGCCGAGGATCACGCTGAGCATGTTGTTGTAATCATGGGCCACGCCGCCGGCCAGCCGGCCCACGGATTCCATTTTCTGCGCCTGCTGCAACTGGGCCTCGGTTCGTTTGCGCTCGGTGATATCCCGCAAACTGCCGATGATCTTTACCGGCACGCCATGCGCATCGCACTGTATCTTTGAGGAAATGGAACCCGGAATGGGGGAACCGTCCCGGTTTTTAAGGGTAATTTCATAATCGGTAACGCTGCCCTGCTTTTGCAGTACTTCCAGTACCACTTCCCGTTCTCCGGGATTTGCGTAAAAATCAAACAAGGATCTGCCGATAAGATCTTCCCGGTGATATTGCCCTTTGGAAAGAATTTCGATGGAGGGGCTGACATCCAGGATACGCCCGTCAAATGTCACCTCAAAATACACATCCTGCACATTTTCAAAGATGCCCCGGAATTTTTCCTCACTCGCTTTCAGGGCCGATGTCCGGAGCGCCACCTGTTTTCGCAGGGACCACGACCACAGGAAAAAAACCAGCAGGAGCGCCATCAGGGGAACTGCGACCACGGCGACATAGCGGAAAAGAATAACGAGTCCGGGGCGCGCATCCCCATAGACCCCCATCCATTTTTTATGGATGCGCCGGTATTCCCCGGTTTCTTCAAGAATCTTGAGGCCTTCGCTGAACTGAGCCAGAAGGGCTTTATGATTTTGCGGCACGGCATAGCAATAGTCGGGAGAAAGAAGCGGGGTCCGCCCGGCGATCAGGTGGGTCCAGCCTTCTTTTTCGATCCAGTACATAGCGGTCAGCCGGGATACCAGCGCGCAATCGTGTTTCCCATGAGCCAATTCCCGCAGTGCGTCCTCCTGGGCATCGACGGCTGAAACCTGGGATTCCAGACCGTTTTTCAGCGCGAAGTCGTGCATGATATCGCCCTTCTGAACGACGATGCGCTTGCCGGCCAAATCTTCAACTGTTGCCGGCGGGGGGCCTTCGCCTTTACGGACCACGCTGACGCAATGGTTCACTGAGTGCGGCTGGGAGAAATCGAATTCCAGGTCGCGCTCCGGGGAGTAGAACATGCCCTGAAGGGCGTCGATCTCATCCCGGGCCAGGGCTTCCCGGATCTCCGCCCAGGGGGCGAGGCGGATTTCGATATCAAGGCCCGTTTCCTGGGCGATGGCCCGGGTGAGTTCGACATTGTATCCCGCGGGGCGTCCATTCGCATCGAGATATTCATAGGGCGGGTAGTTATTATCTCCGCCGATCACGATTCGTCGATGAGAAGGCAGTTCCATGGCTGCGAACCACTTGGCATGCAGGTGGCGGTATGTGCCGTCCGCCATGACCAGGGCGAGGCCCTCGTTCAGCAGGGCCAGCGTCTCCCGATCCCCCTCTTTTACGGCAAAGGAGAAATCCTGACGGAATCCTTCGATGGGCTGGTTCACCACCTGCAGGTTCGTAAGCCCGGCTTCCTGGATAAGGCGAAGCGCCACCAGCCGCTGAATGATGACGGCGTCCCGGCGGCCTTCGGAAAGATCCTTCAGCGCCTCGTCAAATGTGGGGGTTGTGTGGATGTCGATTCCGCGGTTCACCCGCCGCAAAAATTCTTCAGCATTGTCGCCTTTCATTACCGCGACATGCCGCCCTTTCAGGTCATTTAAATCCCCGATGCCGGTGGTGCCTTTCCGGATAACAATGGCGCCATGAAGGGACATGTAGGGAAAGGTAAAGTCAAAAACGGATTCCCGTTCCGGGGTCCGGCCCACCAGGGGAAGGGCCTGCACCTCGCCCTGTTCCAGCCAGCCCCGGACTTCCTCCCAGGGTCCGGTGCGGAAGGTGACCTCACGCCCCACGGCCTTGAGTGCTGCATGCATCAACTCAATTGAAAAGCCTTTTGGCCGGCCATCCGTATCGACCATGCAGAAAGGCGGATAATCGATTTCGGAGGCGGAAAGGACAGTGGGTCCGGCAAGCGTACCGCCTGCTTCGCCTGCATTGGCGGGAGCCCCGGACATAAGCACTGAGGCCAGGATAAAGAGAAAAGCCGCGAACGCGCCTGAATTTTTAACCCAGTAATTTTTATACATATTCATAAATATCTGTGAAAATACCTCTCCGGGTGTTATGGTTTTTTCTCCCCAAGCTTGGCCACTTCCCTGTCCCGCAGTTCCCGGCGCAGGATTTTTCCCACGGCGCTTTTGGGGAGTTCTTCCACGAATTCCACGAGTTTGGGGATTTTATAGGGGGCCAGGTGCTGTTTGCAATAGCCGATCACCTCATCCATGGTGAGATCCTCCCCTTTTTTGACCACCACAAAGGCCTTGACCGTTTCCCCCCGGTAGGGGTCGGGGATGCCGATGGTGCAGGCCTCCAGAATTTTGGGGTAATGCGCACGTCCGGTTTGATGAGGAGGAGGGAGCATCCCTCCCTACTCTACTGGTTTATATATGCGTTGTCTCATCATACCGATTGCACGGAATTTTGACTTTTATGCAGCCGATAGCGGCATGCGATTTACCCTGAATGCCTGCCGCAATCGCTTTTGTGTTAGGCCGCCCCATTTTTGGATGATTTTACCGGCTTCAGATATGCCCCCCAGTAGCTCAGGCCCACAAACACGGCCCCGCCGATGATGTTGCCGATGGTGACGGGAAACAGGTTTTTCCACAGAAAGTTGATCCAGGTCAGGGTATCGGGCGCGGCATGCTGGATGGCGGGGATATGAGCCCAGGATTTGAGAAAAATCCCGGCCGGGATAAAATACATGTTGGCCACGCAATGCTCGAATCCGATGGCGACAAAGCCCATGATGGGGAAGAAGATGGCGAAGATTTTGCCGATGGTCTGGCGGGCGGCCAGAGCCATCCACACCGCCAGACACACCAGCCAATTGCACCCCACCCCCCGGAACAGGGCTTCATTGAAGCCCAATGCCACTTTTTTGGCGGCGATACCGACGGCCGCCGCGCCCATGGCCCCATCCCCGATTTTCCAAAGTCCTGAAAAATAAAAAATCAGGGCAAGCACAAGGGAGCCGATGAAGTTCGCCAGGTAAACCACGCCCCACCGTTTGAGCATATTGGAAACCGTGATTTCGTGGCTCAGCACGCTGGAAACCATCAGATTATTGCCCGTGAAGAGTTCGGCCCCGGCGATCACCACCAGCATGAGTCCGAGGCTGAATGCCGATCCCGCCATGATCCGGGTGAAGCCGACCCCGAAAATTCTGGGCATGTCGAATGTCACGCTGGTGGAAAGCAGACCGCCGAAACCGATATACGATCCG
This sequence comes from Desulfosalsimonadaceae bacterium, assembly GCA_049297455.1. GTDB lineage: Bacteria > Desulfobacterota > Desulfobacteria > Desulfobacterales > Desulfosalsimonadaceae > SURF-3. Next base: position 5,528 of record JBAQUK010000228.1, read on the forward strand.
GCGAGCACCCCCAATATCATGACCGTGACCCAGGGAGAGGTCACTTTGCCGACCCCGATGGTGGAGGCCACGGTTTCCGCGATGGTTTTGGGGGCTTTGTCCTCATTGCCGGGGATTGGGAACTGCATGGAGCCGATGATTTTTTCAAATCTTCCAAGGGCCTGTTTTTCTTCCGTCACTTTCCGCTGGACCGCTCTCTTGACCGTGTTCATGATCTCGTCCGGGGTAAACGGCTTGGGCAGATAATCCATGGCCCCCCGTTTCATGGCCTCGGTGGCCCGGCCCACGGACGGGTACCCGCTGATCATCACCACGGCGGAATCCGGAGACCGCCGGCTGATCTCTTCCACCACATCCATGCCGTCAAAGCCGGGCATCTGCCAGTCGCAAAGAATGACATCAAAAGCGGAGTTCGAAGCCAGCCGCAAGCCCTCCTCCGGGCTTGCGGTGATCACCACATGGAATCCTTCGGAAGCAAAAATCTTCCGGCACGAATTCAGGACAATTTCTTCGTCATCAATGATCAACATGGACTGGGACATGGGTTAACCTCCTTTTTTATCCGGAGCCACCGCTGCGGGTCAAAATACCCGGCCCTTACCAGACTTCCGCCTCCAGGCGCGCTTCCAGCCACTCCTTCTGATGCGGGGTGAGCGGTCCGATCTCATCCTGGATCCAGTGGACATCCCCCGTGATGATGGCCAGTTTTTCCGGTTTGCTTAAACCAAAATCATCCAGGGCATCCGCGCCGTGTTCCATCAGGTTATGCCGGAACAGGTCATCGGTTGCGGCCAACTCCAGCACCCGGATCATTTCCTCCTTATGGACCACGGACTGGGGCTCCGGCTCATGTTTTTCCGCATGATCGATCGCATCCTTGACGGAACGGACGAGCTCGTCCGGCGAAAACGGTTTTTCAATATAATCTGCGGCACCGAGTTTCATTGCCTGGACCGCAGACCGGATGCTGCCGTACCCCGTGATGATGCTTACCGGCAAGCCCGGTTTTTGGCGCTTGATATCCCTGAGTACAATCAGGCCGTCGACTTCCGGCATGCGGATATCGGTCAATACGATGTCATAGGGATTTTTGACGGCCATCTTGATCCCCATTTCGCCGCTCAACGTGACATCGACCTCATAATGCTCTTCGGCCAGGATTTTTTTCACACTGTCCAGCACAACCTGTTCATCATCGATTACCAGCACTTTGATCTGTTTCATGGATTTTCTCCTTTCATTGCTTGACGAACGGTTTCAACCAGTTCATCGGGTGTAAATGGTTTTGGCAGAAACCGGCAGGCCCCCATTGCATCTGCCTCCTGTATTGTCTCCTGCGTACTGTAGCCGCTCATCACAATGACCGGCGTGTCAATATCCCGGTTTTTCAATTCCTTCATCAGATAGATGCCGTCATGAAGCGGCATTTTGAGATCTATCAGCAACAGGCCGGGCCGTTCTTTTGCAATGGTCAGAAGCGCCTCATCCGCCGTTTTTACGGGAATCACCTCAAGACCTTCCGCCTCAAGCACTTTTCTGCAGCTTTCCAGAACAATGCCTTCATCGTCCACTACCATTACTTTCATGTTATGCCACCTGCCTTTCGATGGGCAGCCATATGAAAAACGTGGTGCCTTTTCCCAGTTCACTTTGAACGCGGATGTTTCCCCCGTGTTCTTTCACGATCCCTAAGGAAACGGAAAGTCCGAGTCCGGTTCCCTTGCCGACGTCTTTGGTGGTGAAAAACGGGTCAAAAATCTGACTCAGGTGTTCCGGCGGCATCCCGGAGCCGTTATCCGCGATGGTGATCTCAACCCCCTGGTGCCCGATATCGTTTGCCGACAAGGCGGCGCTCGACGTAATCCGGATTTCATCCGATGGCTGGGTGGCGTCCAGGGCGTTTAAAATCATATTTAAAAACACACTCTGGATCTGACTGCGGTCCAGAACGATCATGGGCAGGTTGTCGCCGGGTTCGAAATGAACGCTGACCCCTTTCAGCAGGGCCTGGTTTTCCACCAATTTGATGGTGGCCTCCATCAGCCGGTTGATTTCCGTGGATTCCGGGTCCAGTTTGGTCTGACGGGAAAAATCCAGGAGCCCTTTGACGATTTTCCGGACCCGCTCGGTGGATTCGACGATCACCTGGAGATCGGACCGGATGTCTTCATTGATATCCTTTCTCCGGAGCAGCATATGGGTATAGGTCAGCACGCCGGTTAAGGGGTTGTTGATTTCATGGGCCACCCCGGCCGCCAGCCGGCCCACGCTCGCCTGTTTTTCGGATTGGAGGATTTTGCTCTGGCTGGCCATGCGGGTGCGTTTCATGGATTCCACCATATCCTTGAACGTTTTCTGCAGAATGGCCATTTCCAGATCTTTTGAGATGGGGCCGATATCCGGCGAAACATTTCCCGCCGACACTTCCCGGCTGGCTTTGATCAGCCGGTGAACCGGGGCCATGACCTTTCTCGCCAGAAAATATCCCATGCCGATGGCGCTCAGGGCCCCCAAACAGGTGGCTGCGATAAAAATAAAAATGAGTTTATGCTGAACGGCGGAATAATTGGATTCCAGCGTCGCCACGGACAGCATGCCGACCCGGTTGCCGAAAACATCGGAAAGGGGCATGAACGCGGATATGTACTGATCGCCCAGATCTTCCCGGCGCTGGGTCCACGATTTTCCCCGGACGATGACCTGTTCTTTGACCGCATCGGAAACACTGGACCCGATGGCCCGGTTCCCCTGCCGGTCAATCATGTTTGTGGCGATCCGGAACTTGTCGAAAAATATGGTGGCGGTGGGCATGGTGGTTTCGGCTTGAATTTCATCGAAAAAAACCGACTTTCGGGCCGAATCCACAATTTCCGTGCTTTGGTTAATCACCCGGCCCCCGTAGAGAACGCCAAGTAACTTTCCCGTTGTCCGGTATTCGAATATCGGGACGGCCCCGGCAATGGCCAGGCATGACTCCTGAGGTCCCGCGTCCGACGCGTCCTGACCGGCAGCCCGGAACGAATAAAATTTAATCCGGCCGGCCCGTTCCGGGGCTTCGATTTCCAGAAACGGCCGATTGACGACAATGGTTCCGGAGGTCGAATCGCCTTTATTGAGCACATACCGGACAATGGGGTTATCCGGCGGGTTCGGTGAATCCGGAAGGGCTTTTCCATTGATACGGCATAACGTCCGGCCGTCGCTTAACGCAATCCCCGAAAAATCGAGATCCGCGTTTTTCGCCATACGGTCCAGGCGGTCAATCAGGTCCGGCACGTTCCGGTCGATAAAGGATGAACGGAACCCCATTCCCAGGGTGGTGATGTTGAGCGCCAGGTCAATGAACCGGACATTGGTCTGGTAAACATCCTCTGCGGCAGTGAGGGCCAGCCGGGTCTGGTTGGTTCCCTCCCTGAGCACGGCGTCGTACAGCAACCGGGCCCCGATGAAGAGGGATATTCCCCCCACCAGAAAGGAAACGCACAGGAAGCTGAAAATGAGTTTGAACCGGGTTGAATGAAACATGGCATCCTTCTCTAATCCGGTGGATAAGGCCAAATACGGCACCATCGCAATTTCCACAATAACCATTGCAATATGCTTGCCACAACCGGGTAGAAGGCTGTTTTGAATATAACTATTTGAATTTAAAATATTTAATATGAATATGGGGGATTGTCGGGGGGAGGGCGGGGTAATGGGGTGTCAATATCTTTTTCAGCATGTAAAAAAAGCGGACATGAGGGGAGGCTTTTCAAGTAATGGCACCGTATTTAATTAAGATTCGGGCGTTTATTAAGGAAAGACCTGGTCATTTTCTTTAATGATTTATTTAAATACTAAGTATAATTTTTAATCAACATTATAAATATAAAAATATTGTTCTAATAGTTTATTAAATAGGTGTTTAATTTCATTAAATGTGGATTTAATATTCTGATATTATAGTTTCATTTTTATGTTTTTTTTATAATTCATTCTAATAATAAATAAACTTCAAAAAAAATGAACTATATTTTTTATAAATTTGATCTAAAATTTTATTTTTAAAAAGCCTTGATTCAATTTATTCTATATGTTATAAACTTTAAATAATTAAAAAAAATTAAATAATAACGAATAACTATATCAAAATAAGTTAAAATTTTTTGCATCATTTAAAATCCGATTATCAGTTGATAACTGAGTTTTATCGATTTTTAAGATGATTTATTATTAAAAATGAAAGTCTATAAAATAACTAGTGGTTGACCGGAAACAAAAATAAGTCATAAAAACTTGATGTTATAAATTTAGTCCTGTTTGAAGATTTTTCAAAAAATCAGTATTTGTTCGGGTTTTTAGCTTGACATAATTTTTTACTA
>JBAQUK010000229.1:0-1533 GCA_049297455.1 Desulfosalsimonadaceae bacterium
TAATATCAATTAGTTAATGCAATATAGCTCTAACAATTTGGAATTAATAGACAATAGCTCCTTGGGCTATAATGGGTATCATTCTAACTACTTAAAATCATAGGAACACAGTTTGTTCAAAGTCCAAAAAACCTGAAAAAGACGAATTACGGGCGGAGTATAAGCGTTCCGATTTTCCCGGCGGCCTTGTGCGGAGCAAGTACGCAAAGCGCCTGAAAGAATCCTCTAATGTCATTGTCCTGAGACCGGAAGTCGCTGAAGCATTCCCTAACGAGGAGGCGGTTAATAATGCGCTTCTTTCTCTTATTGATATCGCTCATAAAACAATACGCCCAAAACGCCCCACCGGATCGCCCAAAAAACCGGCTTCCCGGTAAACTTATCGTTGCGAAAAATAACGGGTCAGACCTGCACTTTTGACAGATTCAACGACTGAATTATCACCCGTCATGAACCACCAACCGCCGCACATAAAGGAGCCTACAATGGATGACCAGCCCGGCCTGAATGAATCCCCCAATGAATCAGATGATGAACCCGATGCGTCAGCGCCAGTTCCCGCGCAGGATGAAGACGCCATGATCGAGGAGTCCGTGCAGTTTATCAACCGGACGGTGGCGCAGATGGTGTTCGGGGCGTCCGTCATCATCGGCGATCATCTGCTGACCCGTTATTTTGCGGGCGACATTGAGCTGGCCATGTCCCATGCCCCCAACAAGTCAATTTCTTTTAACCGCCTGTGCCGACGGCCGCACATTTCCCTGACGCGCCGCGTGTTGGGCGGTATGGTGAGCGTTGCCGCCCAGGAACGGTATTTTCAGAGCATCGGCCTGGATGCCGGTAAACTCCATTATACCCATAAATTGTCATTGACCCGGCTTCCCAACGACGGTGCGAAATCGGAGCTGGTGTTTGACTGCATCCGGGAAAATTTGCCCTCAAGAAAACTGAATTTACGGATCAATGAGTTAATCCGAATCAGCAACCCACCCCCGGCCGTCACATCGGAAAGCATTGTCGGGCAATACGCCAAAGCCGTGGATCAGTTTCTGGAAAAAACCGTGATGCCGGAATTTCTGGCGGATAAAGACAACCTGTATCAGCTTGAACGGGAAACCCAGGAGCGGCTCCGGCAGCAGGCGGTTGAATGGATAGAAGAGATGGAAGCCAGGAGAGCGGCATGTGCTGATCTGGTCATCCGTCTTGAGGATGTTATCGCGCATCCAAACTCTTGACAGCAAGTTGCCGTGCGCACGGCAACTTGAAAACGGAAGGGGTGGTTACGACTTTCAATGCCGGATAACATGCAAATAACATATTAAATTTTAATCAAATAATTAATTCAAGCCGCGTCAGAAAAATGCAGTTTCAGCCCTGATTTTTTATGAGATATGTTTCATAATTATCGGGAATCAGGGCTTACCCCGCCGGACATGGAACCTTTCATCATTAAAAAAGTAACAAAAGAAATCCGCCTATTGTCAAGAAAGAAATATAGAAACCAGCCATTTTAACCTTGAATATGCCCCATCT
>JBAQUK010000230.1:0-1722 GCA_049297455.1 Desulfosalsimonadaceae bacterium
GGAAGTACCAAATCAAATAAGTGAAGGGCATCCCCAATGTCCTGTATCCTGGGTGGCACCGGCAAGAATTGCCGGTGTCCGGAGGACAAGAGGAAAATTAGATGACCTTTGTGATTGGTACCCCCACGGCCTGTTGACAAGATACCACCTAAGCTGAACCGTACATCCAGTCCTCCGGACGATTGACCAAACCGGATTTAACAGGGTTGTAATGCATATATGCCAATTTTTCCCTGACCTTGTTCTCAGAAAAAACATTGAAACAGTAATATTTGGCTTGCCACATAGGACTCTCCGGATCCATCTTCCCGCCGTAGGAATCAAGCCCTGACCTGAAAAGATTCTTAAGCTGAATCGATGATCTTCTTTTCCACTGATTCATGAACGTGCTTAAAACGCCGGGTTCATGAAAAGCCACCATTGCATGAACATGATCCGGCATAATCACAAAACCGATACAACTGCCGTTTTGGTTCTTCAGTTGGGTGGATAAAAAATGAACGACAATGCCTTTTGCCCGGTCATGGTCCAATAGTCTCCGACGTCGGAAGCAGGAAAAAGTCACAAAAAAGGCATGATTTTCCTTATCAAATATCTTCCGCCGCATTCAGTGCAATGGTTGTGAAGTCAGATCGTTAATGATGATTGTGATTGCAATTCCTCCTGTTCTTCGAACACTGGCAATTCTTGCCAGTGCCACCCGCAACCCCAGATCCTCAAATAATACCATCAGTAAGCTCTTTCTCAAGCCTCACCCTCTCACTTTTAATGTTCAACATTCTTGCTACTGCATAAATTGGTTCAACATCTTCAGGAAACATTCCATCATTAAAGAGATATCTCCATGGAGGAGTGAAAATGACAAATTTATTTTTTGTAAAATTTTTGTTATCAATGTATTTGAGAAATAATAGGTTAAAATATCGGCGAAAATTCATTGATATCTCTTTGGAAGAAAAATTCTTAGGTCCATTCCCAAAATCAATGAAAATCTTATTCTCTTTACCAAAAATAATAAGAGTATTATTTTTAAGTGTAATGTCCTTAAACCTTATAAGCCATCCATGAATCTTTGGGTCATTAAGTGATGTCCGGTCTATGGCACCTACCGTTGACAACTCTTCATTATACTCATAGAATCTTGAATTACTTTGGTTATTCGGCAAATATTCACATATTAGCATGGTAACTATAAACATTCCTCTCTTTCCAAAATTGCTTTGAATGACCGAATTAAACCACTTCCGATTATGCCACTTGTCCACCATTTATTTGTTATTCCAGATCGCTCCAATATCGCTATAACGGATTTACCCTTTCGGCGAAGATCTGTATAAGAAGAAACATGCCAATTTTTCAGCAAAGGTTTTAATGGTCCCCTATAAATCATTTTAATGTTATTTCTCATCCATACGGCAGTCCTTGCTGCCATCTGAGTATTAATTCTTGCCATTTTCGCTAATTTTGGAACTTGGCTGACTCTATATACGTATCCTATCCTACCAATTGAAGGCATGAGTGCAGCGGTAATTTCCCCTACAAGATATTCATTGGAAGATTCGTCAACAACATCAAATTTCCAGACTTTTTCAGCCCATTTGTTGATTTCCAAAAAAAATGTAACTGATTTTTCTGATTATTTTGACTGTGACAGTTATTTTCCGGATTATTTAAACTGGATTCGCTGCGCTCAATCATTTTATTGGGTTTTTTAAGGCATAG
>JBAQUK010000231.1:0-17113 GCA_049297455.1 Desulfosalsimonadaceae bacterium
GAAAACAAGGGTTGAAAAAGAGAAAAAGATTGCTGACCTTCAGAGATTAAATTAACTTTGTTCTGTCGCCGGGGTGGGGGATTTTGACCCGGCCACGGGTGGGGGATTTTAAAGTGGCCATCGGGGCTTGAACTCACAGATCCTTTATATCAGCGATGCAGAAGCGAATTCAGCTCCCGAAAAGAATACTGGAATCAATTGCGTTGCTCCATCAGGATACTTGTATTCAACGATTTTGAACATTTGCTCCAATTTATCATATTGCCACCGGAAGAAGCCATGCCGCCTTAATTTTGCCCTTCCCGAAAATTCATCACATTTGTTTCCGGATTTTTAATCTGTTCGGATAGCTGTTTCCAAAATCTGGCCGCACAATCCGGAAAGGTGAGATTCAGGCCATGATCAGCATAAAAAAAACCCCAGCTTTACAATTTTGCGTAAACAGTCCATAATTCCAGACATAAAAAGTTGATCAGATTTAAAAACTATTAGTCACCGTGAATTGCTGCAGAATCATTTTTGTTTTGAGCGACAAAGAACGCGGCTGGCTTGCTATTTTATCAACCGATGCAGCCCTTGCCGAATCGGAAATTATCCGGTTGTACGGCAAACGCTGGGATATCGAAGTTTTTTTCAAAATGTGCAAGCAACACCTGAAACTGGTGAAGGAGGTCCAGCTCAGAGACTTTGACGGGTTGATAGGCCACACGTCAATGGTGATCGCCCGGTATAATATCCTGACCTGGTTCCAGCGCCAAAAGGTCGACCAGAGATCTTTTGGCGATTTATTCAGGTTTTGCAACGAAGAAATGGAAAATATCAAGTTTATTGACGCCTTAAAGCGGATAATGCAAATGGCTATGGCGGCAATACTCGCTGCAAAAACAATGTCGGAACAAATAATGCAGTCAATAATGGACGTTATAATGGGAGCTGCGATCACATTTTTTGGTCTTTCATGTAATAAATTTAATTTAATACCGGTATGTTAAGCTATTATTGGTTCCCCAGAAAGTTGAGTACTTAATGGTTTTTTCCTCTTTACTTTTCTTGGTGGGCAAGAAAAGTAAAGAGGAAAAACCAGCCCGGTACAGGCCCATGAGATGCGGACGGCTCCCTGATTCCTCCGGTTTCCGTGGCGCGGGCAAAAACTCGCTGATATAGTGGAATGCCGGGATTTGATATGTCGATCCCGTTTATCGTAACTCCCAGGTTTACTGGCATTTATCCGCTCAGACAGTTTGCCCCCGTGATCCATGGAAACCATCAGGCCAGGGCCGCATCGCAATGGACAAAACCCCCCGAACGGATTGGATTTTTAAACGCGATTTAACAAACTGCAAATTTAACCCTATTTCCCATCTTCCTTCCGCAAAGCCCGCCACCGGTCCAGCCGTTCCTTGATGGTCTTTTCATAGCCTCTGGTGGTGGGGGTGTAGAAAATCCGGTTTTGCAGTTTGTCCGGCAGGTGGTCCTGGGGAACAAACGCATCCTTGTAATCATGGGCGTATTTATAGTCTTTGCCGTATCCCAGGTCTTTCATCAACTGGGTTGGCGCGTTGCGGATATGCATAGGTACGGGCAAGGATCCGGTCTGGCGGATGGTCTGGAGCACCTGGCCGTATGCCGTGTAGATGCTGTTGCTTTTCGGGGCTGTGGCGAGATAGGCCGCGGCCTGGGCGAGGGCAAGATCGCCTTCCGGAGACCCCAGAAACCGGTAGGATTCCATGGCCGCCATGGTGACGGTTAAGGCGGCGGGATCGGCGTTGCCCACGTCCTCGGATGCGAACCGCACCATGCGCCGGGCCACATACAGGGGATTCTCGCCCCCTGCCAGCATCCGTCCCAGCCAGTAAAGGGCCGCGTCCGGATCACTGCCCCGCAGGCTTTTATGAAACGCGGAGATCAGGTTATAATGCTCCTCGCCGGCTTTGTCATAGGACAGGGCTTTTCGCTGGAGCGCGGTTTCCACGTCTTCTAAGGTGATCTCCGTTTTTGGGGAACCGGCAAGGGCTTTGGGGGCCAGATGAACGGCGGAAATTTCAAGAATGTTTAAGGCGGCCCGGGCGTCGCCATCGGAAAGTGCGGCAATATGGGCAAGGGCATCGTCAGTGTAATCCAGGCCCAGTCCCCCCAAGCCGTTTTCCGTGTCTGAAAGCGCCCGTTTCAGCAAAATGAGCATGTCCGGTTCCGTCATGGAAGTCAGGGTAACGACCTGACAACGGGAGAGAAGGGCCGGGATGACTTCAAAGGAGGGGTTTTCCGTGGTGGCCCCGATGAGGGTGATCAAACCGGATTCCACATGGTGGAGAAAGGCATCCTGCTGGGCTTTGTTGAACCGGTGAATTTCATCCACAAAAAGAATCGTCCGCAGGCCCTGAAAATTCCGCTTTTCCCGGGCCACGTCAATTACATTGCGGATGTCTTTCACGCCGGACAAAACGGCTGAAAAATGGGCAAAAAAGCACCGGGTCTGGTCAGCGATAATCCGGGCCAGGGTGGTTTTGCCGCACCCCGGCGGCCCCCAGAGGATCATGGAAAAAATTTTATCGTTTTCCATGGCGGAGAAGATCAGGGAGCCCGGTCCCACGGCCTTTTCCTGGCCGATAAACTGGTCCAGCCGTTGCGGGCGCATCCGGTCCGCCAGGGGCCTTTCACGGTCCGCTGTCTGTTTCCCCTGATGTTCAAAAAGATCCCGTGTCCGGGTGTCGTCTGCGTTGCCGGCCATTGTCATCCAAAAATTATGATGATCGTTTTATTTTTTTCCGGCCTTTAAAAGGCTTTTTTGTGGAGATGCGGGTGCTGGGTTCATTGCGCCGTTTGAAAAACAGCCGGATGGGGGTCTGGTCAAGGCCGGTTTCAAGGCGGATCTGATTGATCAGGAACCGCTGATAGGAGAAGTGAATCCCGTCGGGAAAATTGACAAAGCATTGAAATGTGGGCGGTTTTGTCGATGTCTGGGTGGCGTAGAACAGTTTCAGCCGCCGTCCTTTATACATGGGTGGTTCCGTCCGGGCCGCGGCCTGCTCGAATATTTTATTGAGCGGCCCCGTGGTGATCCGGGTGGCGTATTGGTCGTAAACGGTATCGACCACGTCAAAAACTTTGGTCACCCGGTGTCCGGTCAGGGCGGAAAGGGCAATCACCGGCGCAAAATTTAAGAATTTGGCTTCCATTCGCAGTGTTTCAACAAACTTCTTGAAGGTGCTGGTGTCTTTTTCCACGATATCCCATTTGTTCAGCACAAAGATGCAGCCGCAACCGCGCTCAAAGGCGTAGCCCGCGATTTTCACATCCTGATCCGTCACGCCGTCATGGGCGTCTAAAACAATCAAGGCGATATCGCACCGTTCGATGCTTTGCAGGGCCTTGATGATGGAAATTTTTTCTATTTTATCAGATACTTGTTTTTTCCGGCGGATGCCTGCCGTATCAATGAGCAAATAGTCCCGGTTGTTCACGGTGAAGGCGGTGTCAATGGAATCACGGGTGGTGCCGGGAATTTCGGAGACAATGACCCGGTTTTCGCCCAAAATCCGGTTGATCAGGGAGGATTTTCCCGCATTGGGCCGGCCGATGATGGCGATTTTAATCACTTCCGACGTTTCTTCTTCAGCCGGTGCCGTCGGCAGAGCGGCCACCAGGGCGTCCAGAAAATCGGGTACCCCGTATCCATGTTCCGCAGACACCGGATAAAAGGTGTCGATTCCCAGCCGGTAAAATTCGCTTAAGTTTTCTTCCCGCTCATATCCGTCGATTTTGTTGATGGCATAAAACACCGGACAGGACACGGTACGGAGAATCTCAATCAGCTCATTGTCAAAGGGCGAAATCCCATGCTTGCCGTCCAGCAGCAGGATCACGGCGCCAGCATCCCGGATGGCCTGTCGGACCTGTTCCCGGCTCAGGGTGGAAAAATCATCCTCCTCCCGGCTTGAAAAACCGCCGGTATCGACGATGGAAAATTCAACTTCATTCCAAATGGCTGATCCGTAATGACGGTCCCGGGTCACACCCGGAAAATCATCCACCAGCGCGTCTTTTGTTTTGGTGATCCGGTTAAATAAGGTGGATTTGCCGGCATTGGGGCGGCCGACAATGGCTACAACAGGTTTCATGATGCCTTTTAAATCTGATGGATTCGTGAAAAATCGATTTTGGTGGGACGGCTTTGTAAAATGTTCGCAGGCAAGGCGCGCAAATCTTGAGGAGTGAGGCGTACTTATCGTACGCCGCAACGACGAAAGATGCAGCGCAACGCCGCATGCGGACTTTTTACGAAGTCGTCAAATCTTATAAATAATCCGTTTGTCCGTGATGATAATATCCACATATTTGTCATGGGATTCCATGGGAACCTGCTGGGTCATCTGGTCTTCAAGGGCACAGGCGACCTTTCGGGCAGTGATGGGCAACCGGGACATGATGCGGTCGTACCGGCCGGAACCGATGCCCAGGCGTCCGCCCTTTTCGTCAAACGCAATTCCCGGAATGATGGCGATATCGATATCATCGATGGCCACGGTTTTGCAGCGGTCCGGGTCCGGTTCGAGAATATTGAAGGGGCCGGGTCTGAGGTCCGTCTCAATGTTGGCGACTTTATAAAGCTTGGTGCCGTTGGTTTCGGAACGGAAAAGCGGGAGAACAATATTTTTGGTGGCTTCACTGCATCGCTTTAATATATTTCGGGTGTCCATTTCATGGGGATGATTGATATACAGAAGCATGACTTCGGCTTCCCGGAAATTGGCGAAATCAAATAGCTGTTCTTCGATGGTTCCGTATTTGGCCATTATTTCTTTTTTGGAAAGCGCGTCCAGTTTTTCTTCCACCTGGCTTCTGATTTCTTGTTTTTTTGTTTTTAAATTCTCCATGACCTGACTCCATTTTCTATGTTTTCCATTATATTATGAGCATGACCACAATATAATTTTATGTATCGTTTTTACCATACCAAATTATGAGACAAATTGCAATAATCATTGACGTATTATATGCCGCATGATAATTTTTAACATTTTAATAAGGCAAAAATGAATATAAATTCATACCCATAATAGGTACGCTATGCTGGAAATCAAGTATGTAAGACAAAATTTATCAGAAGTTTACAGCGCCTTAAAAAACAGGCGGGATTCCGCGGACCTTGAGGCGTTCCAGGCGGCCGAGACCGACCGCCGGGAGATGCTGGCTGAAATTGAGGAATTGCGGCACCAACGAAATGTGGTTTCCGATGAAATCGCGGGAATGAAAAAAAGGGGGGAAGATGCCGGGGACCGGGTGGTGCAGATGCGGGAAGTTTCCGGGCGCATTAAAACCATCGAAAAGTCGCTGGCGGAAAGTGAAGAAATCCTTCAGGAAATTCTGATCCGGCTGCCCAACATTCCCCATGCATCGGTGCCGGTGGGTAAAGATGAAGCGGACAATCCCGTCAACAGGGTCGTGGGAACGCCGCGGGTCTTTGATTTTACCCCCAAAGCCCACTGGACCATCGGCGAAGACCTGAAAATACTGGATTTTGAACGGGCATCCAAAATCACGGGCGCACGGTTTCCCCTGCTTTTCGGGGCCGGTGCCCGGATGGAGCGGGCGCTCATCAACTTCATGCTGGAACTCCACACCACCGAACACGGGTATATGGAAGTATTGCCGCCTTTTATCGTTAACCGGAAAACCATGACCGGCACGGGACAGCTCCCCAAATTCCAGGAGGATTTGTTTAAACTGGAGAACTGGGATTATTTTCTGATCCCCACCGCCGAAGTGCCGGTGACCAATATCTACCAGGATGAAATCCTGGAAGAAGATCAGTTGCCCATTTGTTATACGGCCTGCACCCCGTGTTTCCGGTCGGAAGCCGGTTCCTACGGCAAGGATACGAGGGGGTTGATCCGTCAGCACCAGTTCAACAAGGTGGAGATGGTGAAGTTCACCACCCCCGAAACCTCCTATGACGAGCTGGAAAGCCTGGTCCGGAATGCGGAAACCGTGTTGCAGCGGCTGGAACTGCCATACCGGGTAATCACCCTTTGCACCGGCGATTTGGGGTTTTCCGCAGCCAAAACCTATGATATTGAAGTATGGATGCCGGCCCAGGACAAATACCGGGAAATCTCATCGTGCAGTAATTTTGAAGGGTTCCAGGCCCGGCGCGCCGGTATCCGGTTTAAGCGCCGGGACAAAAAAGGGACCGAACCGGTCCATACGTTAAACGGGTCCGGGCTGGCGGTGGGCCGGACTTTGGCCGCCATCCTTGAGAATTATCAGCAGGCGGACGGCTCCGTGGTGGTTCCCGAAGCGCTGAGGCCCTATATGGGGGGCAGGGAAGTCATCAGTTTGTTCTGATCAATTACCATAAAAAATCAAATATTTTTCGTCATCCACCGACATCATTATTACCCTATTTGTTTTGAGGTGATCTTTCGTGAAACCATCCGATTTTCCAGAACATATACAACCCCATTTAATCCCTGAACCATCCGGCGCATTGATCTATCGCTGCCTGGGGTGCGGGGAGGAATTCGGGATTCAAAAGCTTCTCTACACCTGCCCCGCCTGCGGCCAGGTGCTGCTGCTGCAAGACCCGGCGTTTGACCGGCTTAAAAAAATCCCCGGCCCCATGTGGCGGCAGATTTTTGATTACCGGAAAATGCTCAATATCCCGGCGTTAAAAGGCATTTACCTGTTCCATGAATTTATCGGTCCGGTCATGCCCCTGGATTCCGTGGTGTACTTGGGAGAAGGGCATACTCCGGTGGTGGCGGCCAACGCCCGGATGCAGGAAATGGCGGGCTTACGGTTTTATTTTAAAAATGATGGCCAGAATCCCAGCGCATCCTTTAAGGACCGGGGGATGGCATCCGCGCTCAGCTATATTCAATACCTGATTGGGCAGGGACATATATCCGATGTGCTGGCGGTTTGCGCATCCACCGGCGATACGTCTGCGGCGGCCGCCCTGTATGCGTCTTATCTGGATAAAAAAGTCAAATCCGCAGTACTCCTGCCCCACCGGAAAGTGACCCCACAGCAACTGGCCCAGCCTTTGGGATCCGGGGCTGCGGTATTTGAAATCCCCGGCGTGTTTGACGACTGCATGAAAATTGTGGAAAATCTCTCGGAAAATTATCATGTGGCGTTACTCAATTCCAAAAACGCGTGGCGGATTCTGGGCCAGGAGTCCTATTCCTATGAAATCGCCCAGGCATTTGAATATGACATGAAAAACAAGGTGGTGGTGGTGCCCATCGGAAACGCCGGAAACATCACCGCCGTCATCAGCGGGTTCCTGAAATTTTATGAGACCGGCATTATCGACACGCTGCCGAAAGTCATCGGGGTCCAGTCCGCCCATGCCAACCCGGTTTACAAGTATTACCTGGAACCCGACCCTGCAAAACGGCGATTTGAGGCTGTCACGGTGCGGCCGAGTGTGGCCCAGGCCGCCATGATCGGCAACCCGGTATCCATGCCCCGGGTGATTCATCTGGTGGACGCCTACAATAAAAAAGCTGGGCGGCAAAACGTGTTTGTGGTGGAGGTGGCGGAGCAGGATATCATGGACTGCCAGTTGACCGCCAACCGCAACGGACATGTGGCCTGTACCCATGGCGGCGAATGCCTGGCCGGTCTGATTCAGGCCCGGCAAAAAGGGCTGGTGGGAGATCATGAAACCGCTATTCTCGATTCCACGGCCCATGCCCTGAAATTTTCCGGATTTCAGGACATGTATTTTGAAAATGATTTTCCGGCGGAATATGAAGTGACGCCGAATTCCCGGCTGGTCAACACGCCCCAACTCATCTGTCCGTCGGATCTGGAACATGTGCCGGAGCCGGGGAAACCACTGACCGGGGAGGATTTGTCTTATTTTGTTCACAGAATATCTGAGGAAATAGCCAACTTATTGAAATTGCAAAAGGTGTGATCCGGATGAAACGCAGGGCAGTTGTTGTTGCAGCCAGCCTGACACTGATCCTGACCGGCGCGATGATGGTACAATCGCCGGTCTGGGGCGAATTTCTTAAAAAACAATTCATTATATGTAAAGATCAGGGCCGGGATGTCCTGTGCGATTCCGTGGTGGTGCAAAAGAATGATTTCGTCATCCGGCTGTTGAAGCAAAAAGGCGAAATCTCCTATAATGATTTCCCCCTGTTTCTGGCGATTTTTCAGCGGTTGAACCCGGATGTAAAAGACATCGACCTGATCTATCCCGGTCAGCGGATTATGATTCCCCTGAAGTTGATCGAGCCGGGCACGCTGGAGGGCCAGGCCCTCGGGACCGTCACCATCCCCCTTATCACCATTACCAATATTCCCGCCCAGATACAAAAGAACTCCACGAATTATGTGGTGATGCAGGGCGACAGCGTGTCCTTGCTCATTTCCCGGACCTTCGGCCGCCACAGCACCCGGCCATACAAAGAAGCCCTGGAGATTTTTAAATATTTAAACCCCCAGATCAAGGATCTGAACCTGATCCGGGCCGGTCAGACCATTCAACTCCCGACCCAGAAGGTCATGGACGCATCCTGGTACCCGGAATTGTTTGACCGGTCCGGGAAATTGATGGTGGGGGAAAAGCCCCCGGCGGCGGATGTAAAGCCCCCGGTGAAAGAGCCCGTCAAGAAATTTAAGCCCGTACCGGTAACAATACCCAAAGAAGTGCGGATAACAATTACACCCCCGGCCCCATCGCCATCCTCTCCCAAAGCCCTGCCGGTAAAGCAGGAACCGATCGTGTCAAAATCCAGGCCCTTCGTGCCCAAGCCCGTCATTATCCTCGCCCCGGCAACGCCCGCAGCACCAGTGGCTGCAACAACGGCAAAGGCAGTCACCGCACCGGTTGTGAAAAAAGGTTTGGTGAAAAAACCAGAAACTCAAAAAGCGATCAAACAGGCGCCGGTGGAAGCCCGCAAACCCCTGCCGTCCATATTTAAAAAAGCGGCCGGTATCTTTAATGCCGATTTGCTCGATACGGGGGAATATTTTTTCCCCAGACAGGGAAATGCCGATTTGCGGGTGGATCTCTCGGCAACCCCGGTGATGGAATTTTCGTCCGGATTCCGGCTGCTGTTCGCGAAACGCAATGCCCTGTCGGCAACGGATCAGAAGGTGATCGCCGCTTTCTGGAAAAACGTCGGCATCATCACCTTGTCCTATGATGCGCCCGTGCGGGAACTGTTATCGGCAATATGCCGGGAGATTGCTCCCGGTGGATGTGAAAACCATGTTGCCGTCAATGACAACGGGGTGGCCGTGTCGGTCCGGGGGGATTTTATTTTTGATGCCGTGGGCTCCGGGGGCAAAACCTGCGTGACCCTCATTGACGGGGAGGATCAGCGGATGTCTGATCCCATTCGGAGATATCTTAATCAAAAACAAATTGTTATCAGTGAGTGGATTGACAGTGAAAGCTTTTTCGGGTCAGTCGGGGAGCCGGAGGGAAAAACCATGACAAGGCCTTTCCCAATGCTTCGCCTGTCGTTTGACGCCGCGCATCCTGCCGGATTCGTGAAAGATTTTGCCGCCGCTCTTGGGCTCCGGTATCAGGAAAAGGTCGAAATCACCTTTCCTTATGCGGGGTTCCAGGTCAAGGCGTACGCCAACCTGTTATCCGTTGCACGAGGCAGGGAGGTGCTCGTTGATTTCGGCGATTTCCAGGGAGACGCCATAAAATCCATTGAGGCCACGGGCTTTCAGGTGTTGCAGATTAAGCCCCAGCAGGGGGCCGAATCCATTATTGATTCGCTGTTGAACCAGTTGCCGGCCCAGCAGCAGGAAAACCCCGTGTTCTGGGCCGCGGAAAGATCCGAATCCCACAACACGAGTTTTCAGATACCCGGACGGTTGATTTCTCTGGCCACCGATCAAGGGCAGCGGGGGCTGTTGTTGACCGATCTGGTCTTAAATGAAAACCTGTTGGCCTTTCTGGCCCAGGCCGGTGTTCGGACGGCCCGGATCAGCAATCATTATTAGAAGGGCGAATCATATGAAAAAATCTGTGGGTGTTTGTTTATTGCTGGCGATGGCGCTGCTTTTTCTGACGGCCTGCGCTTCCAACCAGAAACAATTAAAAAAACAGCAGGCGGAAGCCATCCGGAATTTGGGAGAGGCCTATATGGGGCAGGGTTCCCATACAATGGCCTTGAGGGAATTTTTAAAGGCGGAAAGCATTTACCCCAATGACCCCTATCTGCAGGATGATCTGGGGGTGGCGTATATGGCCAAGGGAAGCATGGAGAATGCGGTTAAACATTTCAAAAAGGCGCTGAAGATAAATCCGGAGTACTCGCCGGCGCGGAACAACCTGGGGTCAGCCTATATGGAAATGGAAGATTGGGAGGCGGCCATTGAGTGTTTTAACCTCGTGAAAGAGGATCTGCTGTATGGGACGCCGCATTATCCCCTGAGCAACCTGGGTTTTGTTTATTACAAACTGAAGGATTATGATCAGGCGGTCAAATACTATCAGGAGGCGTTGGACATTGCGCCCAATTTCCCCATGGCGTTTCACGGCCTGGGCCTGGTGTATATGGCCATGGGAAAACACGCGGAAGCAGTGGAAGCTCTGGAATCTGCCGTGGAGAAAGCGCCGAAAGAAGCGCCGATTTATATGGATCTCGGCAAGGCTTATCAACTGTCCGGTGAGTACAATAAAGCGTACGATACATTCAATAAAGCCGCCGAATTGGCAAAGGATGCCAAAGCAAAAACCGCCGCCCTGGAGGCGGCGAAAAACGTGTGGAAACCCTAATATCCGGGCAGGTCTGTTTTGCCGTATATCGACAGGCAGAGGTGGTCAATGAGGGAGATCGTCTTCCGGGCCTCCCCCACATGGATGGCGGGAATCCTTATGCCGGTGAGCATCAGGGTTTCGGCATTCGTTTTTTCCAGAGAGCGCTCATTTTTTTCCGCCTGATGAATCATGTGCCCAAGTAATTGTTTTTTATGCATCAGGCCCGCGTAAATATCTTTTTTTGGATTCGCCGTCTCCAGAAAATCCAGCAGCAGGGCGAAGGCGGGCCTGAAGTACGCGGATGCCGGAACCATGCTTTCAATGCATTGGCACAGAACATGGACGAATGGATCGGAAAACATTACCCGGCAATTTCTCAGCATCACCCGTATCCGGTGCATATCCGATGCTACAGGCAATGTTTCCTGCAAGGTTTTGATTATCCGCGCATCAATGGGGGTTGTCATATTCAGCCGCTCGATCAACCGCCGCACCGTTGCATCCGGCGGATGGACGGATAATTCTCCCCGGCTGTCGGGGAAAAGGATGCGGGTCCGGATTTTTTTCTGTTGGATAACGGCGATGACGGCCTCAACGTCCCGGACATCAAAGACATGGGCGGCCAGAACCGGTTCCAGTTGTTCCTGCATCCGGAGGTCCGGGAAGAATATCAGCTCATACAGGGTCTCGGTTTCGCAATTGTCGGGGTCCAAAAGGAGTTCGCGGAAACCTTCCGCACTGGGATGCGCAAAGGTGGAATCAATATAATGGACCGCTGCGTCGTCCAGGGTGATGCCGCTGTCCATCAGATGAATAATCGCGTTTCCAAGAATCTGAATTTTAAGTTTTTTAGTATCACTGATCATCGTTTCGCCTATTTTTTTGATTCACTTTCGAAAGGAAAAAATTACCACAAGCGCATGAACAAATTATCATGAACATTACCAAAGGAGCAAGCCATGAGTCTGTTTGAAGTCAATCCGGAAAAATGCAACCGCGACGGCATCTGCGTTGCGGAATGTCCGGTCAAAATTATTGAATTAAAGGAAGGTGCATTGGCACCAGTCCCGGTGCCGGGCGCGGCCTCGATTTGCATCAATTGCGGCCATTGCGTGGCCGTATGCCCGACCGGCGCCTTGTCCCACCAGAACATGAGCCCGGAACAATGTCCGCCGGTCCGTAAAGAGTGGCTGCTGACCCCGGACCAGGCGGAACATTTCCTGCGCTGCCGCCGCTCCATCCGGACCTATAAAAAAGAGCCGGTGGAAAGGGAAACCCTGTCCCGGCTGATTGAAACAGCCTCTTACGCCCCTTCGGGACACAATACCCAGCCGGTACACTGGCATGTTGTCCATGATTCCAATGAGCTGCACAGACAAACAGGCATGGTGGTGGACTGGATGCGGTCAATGATAAAGGAACAGCCGGCCATGGCCGCGAAAATGCACATGGATCTGGTGGTGGGGGCCTGGGATTTCGGCCAGGATGTGGTGTGCCGGGACGCGCCCCATCTCATCCTGGCCCACGGGCTTGCCGCGGACGCGACAGCCCAGTCCGCCTGCACCATCGCCATTGCCTATCTTGAACTGGCGGCCCCGTCCCTGGGCCTGGGCACCTGCTGGGCCGGATATTTCGGGGCTGCGGCCATCTTCTGGCCGCCTCTGCAGGAAGCGCTGGCCCTGCCGAAAGGCCATGTCTGCTATGGCGCGGCCATGGTCGGGCGGCCGAAATACAAATATCACCGCCTGCCCAACCGGAATATTCCCAAGGTGACGTGGGCATGAAACAGGCGGGACGCTGATAAACATGCGGTTTAAATTTCCGGATGTCAGGGCCCGGAATCAGGAGATTCCGCTTGCGACGACCTGCCTGGCTGCTTTGTTTACGGCAGCCGGGTATTATTTAAGCGCCCGGCTCGGCCTTGCTTTCAGTTTGCAACCGGGGTTTAAATGAATATAAGGCGCTGCGAAAAGACGGCTCCGTTCTGCCTTGTCTGATCCATTCCAGCGCCATCCGCCGGGGCGGTGAAATTGTCGGCATCCGGGGAGGGCTCACCAATATATCCAAAATCAAAATCATGGAAGCGGACTTAAAGGAAAGTGAAGCCCGGTACCGGCATTTGATTCAATCCACGCCTGCGGGGATTTTTGAAGTGGATTTCAAAAAAATGCGCTATATCAGCGTCAATGACATCATGTGCAAATATACCGGCTACACCCGCGAGGAACTTCTGAACATCGATCCCAGCGCCCTGCTGACGGAAGACAACAAACAGGGTTTTAAGCGGTTTGTGGAGGATGCATATGCGGGAAAACCGATACCCGCGCCGGTGGAGTACAAGGTCAAAGGGAAAAACGGCCGGGAAATATGGGTCGTCATCACCAACCGGTTTTTTTACGAAAACGGCGTCCCTGTCCGGGCCATGTCGGTGGCCCATGATGTGACGGATTTAAGGAAAGTCGAGGAAGAAAAAAAATGCTGGAGGCCCAGCTTTACCAGGCCCAGAAACTGGAATCCCTGGGAACTCTGGCCGGTGGCATCGCCCATGATTTCAACAATCTGCTCATGGGCATCCAGGGAAACACCTCCCTGATGCGCCTGAACTATCCGGACGATGCCGCGCATCAGGACAAATTGAAAAGCATCCAGTCTTATGTTCAGCGGGCCGTGGATTTGACCCGGCAGCTTCTCGGCCTGGCCAAAGCCGGAAAATACGAGGTGAAACCGGCCGACATCAATGAACTGATTCAGGTGGCTCTGGGGATTTTCGAACGCACCACCAAGGAAGTCGTTATTCATAAAAAGTTTGCCGATGATGTGCGGGCCGTGGAAGTGGATAAAAGCCAGATGGAGATGGTCTTTTTGAATCTGTTCGTCAACGCTTGGCATGCCATGCCCGGCGGCGGCGATCTCTTCATTGAAACGCGCAATGCCGTGTTGTCCCAAAGCGATGCACCCAGATACGGGGTCGGGGCCGGGGATTATGTGCAAATTTCCGTGACCGATACGGGCATCGGCATGGATGCGTCCATCCGGAAGCGGATATTTGATCCGTTTTTTACCACCAAGGACAAGGACAGGGGCACCGGACTCGGCCTGGCGTCCGCTTAGGGCGTCATTATGACGGCGTCATCACGGTGAAGAGCGAGCCGGACAAAGGGGCGACATTTGATGTGTTTCTGCCGGTAACCGGAAAAATTCCACAAAAGGAGAAGGAAATGAGCGAAGCGCTTCATGGCGGTAATGAAACCATCCTGTTTGTGGATGACGAGCCCATGATACTGGAAGTGGGCGGGGAAATGCTTTCGGAACTCGGGTATCGGGTGATCGCCGTGAATGGCGGGCAGGAGGCGCTGGACATTTTTGCATCCGGCCATGACCGGATCGATCTCGTGATTCTGGACATGATCATGCCGAAACTCGGGGGCGGCGAAACCTATGACCGCCTCAAGGCCATTGATCCCAATGTCCGGGTGATTCTATCGAGCGGGTACAGCATTGACGGCGAAGCCGGAGAAATCCTCCGGAAAGGATGCAATGGATTCATCCAGAAACCCTTTGGACTCGGGCAGTTATCCGCCAAAATCCGGGAAGTGCTGGGGGGGTAGGTGGGCTCCATGCCGTAAACCCGTCCCCAAACAGCGCTCAAATGAACTCGTGTTAATCATAAATATATTGTGTAAACAGGTATATATACGTATAGAATGCCTGTTGCTGATAATTTATTCGGGCAAGCGGTTAAAAGAACAAAGGTCTTTCCGGTTTTTGGAAATATACAGAAACTGTTCGATTATATTATAAGCCTTAAAAAAGTATGAGCAAAAATAAGCGCATTATTGATAATCCATCATCCGCAGAGATGATTGAACAGCTTAAAGCATTCGAAAGCTTAGAAACTTTATATAAGGGGATACCATTTGCCCGGAAGCTTTTTCCAAAATTGGAAGAGGTATTTACAAAATTTTCGGATATAAAGCAACAAGCTGAAATATTTAATATTCCAGATCGTTTTAACGATATTTTTGGCGAACACGGATGGATTGCATATGAATCAATGAACCTTGAAGTTATGAAGGAGGCTGTTGCCCTATCAGAAGCTAATGGAATCAGGAAAGCTGAAATATTTCTTTCAGAATATTATGATGAGGATACTCTAAAATGGGGAATACTACGATTTAATGGCGACGCTGATTTCCGACGCCGTATTAGGCTCGCAGAGCTCGCTAAGGTTGATTATCTTGCTGAACGTTATCATGCATGTATTCCTCTTTTGCTCAGTATGCTTGATGGAATTGTAAACGATGTTTCAAAACATGTTGGTTTTTTTGCAAACTCAGCTGACATGACAGCTTGGGATTGTATAGCAGCTCATGAAACAGGCCTTCAATCTCTTGCCGCTTTGATGACTAAAGGTCGAAATAAAACCAATGAAGAACCTATAACGATACCATTTCGGAATGGAATATTACATGGCAGAGAATTGGCCTTCGATAATAGGATGGTCGCGGCAAAATGCTGGGCTTCGTTATTTGCAGCACGTGATTGGGCGGCCGCAATATCAAATGGTAAAAAAACACCAAAGCCAAAAGAAAAGCTGAGTTGGCGCGAGCTTCTTTCAAAAATTGCAGAAAATGGACGCCAGCAAAAACTGATAGATGCTTGGAAACCAAGGAATGAATCTGATTTAAAGCATTTACCTTATTCTGGAGAGCCTTCAAATCTACCTGTTGATACTCCTGAGCGTTCGATCGCCGAATTTATTGATAATTGGAAAAGGAGGCGTTATGGATTGCTGGCCGAAACACTTGTTTATTTTACGAAAGAGACAAAGGGGCAAAAAGCAGGTAGGGCAAAAGAGGACTTTGGGCGATATACTCCTGAGTCCTTCGAAATAATTTCGGTTGACGATCAAGCCGCTGCGATTAGCAACGTTAATGTTGAGTTGGTATTCATGAATCATTCAACCCAAATTCGAAAACAGGTTTTGGTTCGTGTAATTTACCAGGATCGTCAAAATATTCCGATGGTGAGGAGCGTGGCCGGAGGGAAATGGAAAATTTTTCAAAATACGTTTAGCGAAATCATCTACGCCGCGAGCTTATAATCTTTAAATTCGCCGGACTCAAAGAGCCGGACCGGTGATTAAACTGGGGGGAATTCGGGGGCTGTCTTGCGTGAATGTATCTCTGGAACCCGGACGGTGTTCGAAAACCAGCTTCCGCGGGTGGCACTGGCAAGAATTGCCAGTGTTCGAAGAACAAAAGGAGTTTTAATCATTTGTAATTTATCTCTTTTTCTGATTTACTTTTCTTGATGGGCAAGAAAAGTAACAAAAGACCCCAGCCCGCGATGCGGAAAACTCTCTGGGCTGGTGGTTTCCGTGGCGTGGGCAAAAACTCGCTTTATGAAGTGGAATGCCGGGGAGTGTGTTGTTGATAGCGTTTATTGAATTTGGCAGGCTCATTGGCTTTTACCCGCTCAAACAGTTTGCCCCTGTGATCCACGGAAACCACCAGCCCAGGGCCGCATCGCAATGGGCAAACCCTTCGCCGGCGAAATGAATCAATGTCGGGTAAGAAACCTATGACCGGCTCAAAGCAATTGATCCGGTCTTCATGGCCAGTCTTTCGCTTATCCCCTCGTATACCCCGGTGCACATCAGATCGTAAAACGGGGCGAGCCGGACCTCGCCGGACGTCAGAAGCAGAAATATTTCAAATCTTCCAAGCCACCTTTTATAAATTTTCATCAGGTGCGGGATTTTCTTTTACCGGTTCGCAAACCAGCACATTTCGTTGGTCCACTTCAAATGTGCATTTTCCCAGAAGAATTTTTTTCAGGCGCTGTCTTGCGCGATGAAGCCGGACTTTTGAATTTTTTTCCGTAATGCCCAGAATCTCAGCGATTTCCTGATGAGTAAAACCAAGAACATCATACATCGTCAGGACGGTTTTCAACGCTTCCGGGAGACGGTCAACCTGGCGCTGGACGCAATCTCCCATTTGCTGCTGTTCCAGTGTCGTCTGGATCGATTCCCTGATTAGGGGCTCTGGCTTTTCCTCAAGCGGACAGGTGTTGATGGCTTCTTTTTTCAAAGCTTTAAAATGATCCTGGCAAAGATTGTATGCAATACGGTAAATCCAGGAAGACATTTTTTCAGGATCCCTGACTGAGGCAAGGCTGTTTCTCACCTTTAAAAATGTCTCCTGGATCAGGTCGTCGGCTGCCCAGGGGTCTTTGACAAGCGACTGTTAATCTTTACATTCTATGAACCAAAACAGGCGGTGGATTTTTAGATTCCGTTGACAGATTAAAGCGATTACCAGAATAAATGAGCCTCTGAGAAAGAGGCCTTTTTTTTTTAAAAGGGCG
>JBAQUK010000232.1:0-101184 GCA_049297455.1 Desulfosalsimonadaceae bacterium
AATCGGCATTTTCCTACAAAGGAGACTGTTATGAAGCGTCAGGCGGGGCTGGCGACGGCCCCCCATTGTCAAAAGTATAACCAACTGAATTTATATATTATTATTTCTTAGCCTGACGGCTATGGGGTGAACCCCATCGCCAGAACCCCAAGCAGAAGCAGCATCAATCGTTTTATAGGGGATGTCTGATAGTGCGATAAGGTGAAATTCATGTCATTCTCCAGCGCTTTTTTGCATATTCCCCTGTTTTTGTGAAAAAAAACTGTAACATAAGCGATGAAGGTGATATAAAGGCTAAACTCATCCGATGGTTCATTTTCGTCAACATTTTACAGACGGCGGTTTAATTTTACAATGCAGAAATTTTTGATCATTGTTAAATTCGCAACCATTGACCATTTCTGTCAGTTTCACCGGCAACTTTCATCCGGAAGCGTGTTTCTCCCATCCGCCAGGCCGTTGCCTGAAAATTCCCGCACCCTGCTGCATCTGCGGATACCGGAGGTGAAACCATCCTTTTTGTTTCCCGGAAAAATCATCCCCACCAGGGGTAATGTCGAAGAAATTACCGGCATGACGGTGGATGTCAGCTTGAGCCTCCCCCATTTGCTGCCCGGACTGAACCGGGCTCTTGCGGCCACGGACACTTACAGAAACCGCCTGTCTCTGCCGTCGACCGAAACCGCGGAAGCTGATTTGGATTTGTCCGAGTTTTCGGAATTGATGGCGGAACCGGAATTTCAAGAGCATGAATCCGGGCCGATTGAGATTATGGATGAGCCGGGCCCCCCATCCCCTCCTCCCGATGAATTTACGCCTGAAACATCCCTCGATGATGCGCTGATGGATCTTGAAATGGAGGATTCGACAGAGTATCTGAGTAAAAAGCGTGATCCGGAAATCCGTCCGGAAGTTCAACCGGAAGTCCCGTTGAAGGATGATGTCCTGGAGTTTCGGCTTCAGACCGATGATGAAGAAATCCAACTCCATCAATCAGAGGGCCGAACACCCGCTTCCCCCGTATTGTCCGCCGTGAGAAGTGACGATCTTTCCGGCATTTTGTTTGACGATGTCAAACACATGGTGGACCAGGTGGAGTTTGAACGCGAAATCGTCCGGCCCCTTGATTTTTCCTCAAAAAAAATCCTGGAAAAAAAAGACCTGACGCCCGAAGAACGGGCCCTGGCGGAACCGGTGGGCAAGTTTTTCATGAACCTGACCAAAGCCATGCTCCGGAGCGGGTATTACGACCCCGGCCATCCGAGTTCCAACTCCGCCAAAAAGGGCTTGTATGATGAATTCATAACCGTTTCGGGCGAATGCCGGGAAATCATGATCACCCACCAGACGACCCGGGAAGGGACGGATATGATGCTGACCGGTATTCTGGATGAACCGGTGAGCATTCGCCAACTGGTCGGGCCGGGGGTTGCCGAACTCTTTGTGCCCAAGCTCAGCGCCTATTGCGAAAAAAAGAAACTGCTCAGTTTTGCCGTAAAACAGGATATCGTGCCGGATCATTTTTATGATTTCATCGATATTATGAGTGACCCGCAAGTCGACAACCAGGGGGAGGGAAAGGCGGGCCACTATCTGACCGGTATTCTGGTGAGCCGGGGCATAACGGAAATCTCAACGATTTTTGCCGGGGATATGGTGGAACTGGAGACGAATCTCCCCTGGCGGGTGGAGATGGCCATTCACCGGCTGGCCAAAGATTTAAAAGTCCTGCCCATGTTTAAGGGGGTGTCGTCCGATTCCGTCAAAAACATGAAACTGCAGGCGGTGAAGGATATCATCCGTCCCCTGAAGCACCCTCAGTATCTCAATGATTTTCTGGTCAATTCTTATATGATCGCCCGGTATGTCGAAACCATGCCCCCGGAGGATATTGAAGAGATGATCGTGGCGGCTTTTTCTATCGACCTGCTGCTGCCCACCACCCAGTTTACCTTTAAAGAGCTGGATTCCTTAAATCAATTGAAATTTGAACAGCCGGACAACGAACAGATTCCGAGAAGGCTGGCCGGCATCCGGCGCATTTTAAAATTAATCGCCCGGCGGGTAGTGGTTGAAAAAGTTCCCGGCGCCCGGCATTTTCTTCACCTGCTGCACGGCAACAATATTCTGGGTTTTGATGAACTTCCTGCGGATGTGCAGTATTTTATCAATTCTGAAAAAATGGCGGATGATGTCCACCATAATTTCAGCAAATATGAGGATGCCCTGGATCATCTGAAAGACCCGGATGAGGCGTTGGTCTACCTGCAATGTTTCAGAAGGGTTGTCCCGGTGCTCGCGGAATCGGACCGGTGGGATTCGGTGAGCCGGATAGCCGTGGCCCTGAAAAAAGCATGCTCCCGGCAACCGATGAGCTCGGACAAGGTTTATTCCGGATTGAAGGTGAAGCGGAAGGAGGGAATTGAGGATTTTTCGGCATCCCCCTTCTTCCAATCCCTGAAACCTGCCGACCGGCCCATTGCGTTTGTTTTTAACGATATCGCGGACCACATTTTTCAGGTATACGGCGCGGATGATAAAAATCAGCGCCGGATTCTGGATCACATTATTGATGATCTCGGATCATTCGGCGTGAATATTCTAAGCCGGATGCTCACGGACAGTCCGGACCGGGAAGTGCGGAAACAGTCCTTTGAATCCCTGATCACCAAAGGCGTTCAGGCTCAAAACTGGGCGGTCGCCGTGCTGGATGATCCGAAACATCCCTGGTTTGTACACCGGAACGCCATGATGATTCTGGCTAAAGTCAGCCATGAAGCGGCCGGGTTTGACTGTGTCCGTAAATTTCTGGACCATTCCAATCCGAAAATTCGCGAAGAAATATTGAATGTTATCGCAAGTCTGCACCCAGATGATGCAGAGGCCCTGGTTGTCGGCGCATTCGACGATGAGGCTCCCAAGGTCCGGTGGCTGGCCTCCAAAACCTTAACCCGGTTTGTTCCGGTTTCCGAATCCGCCATGAACCGGTTGATGATGGTAATTGCCAGGCCCATGCCCAGGGAAAAAGATCCGGCGGACCTGCAAGTCAGCAAAATCGTCGGCATTTTAAGCGCCATTAACGCCATGCAGTTGGTTCCGTCGCGCACTATCGTGGAATCTCAGATTTTAGAAACACTGAAATCCATTATCGGAGAAAAGAAATCCTTATGGAAAAAAGTCAAAAGCGTTGTGGCCACCGACCATGAAGAGACGATCCTAAAGGCCGCGGCCCCCCTGCTCGGTAAAATCGGAGGGGATGCATCCAGGGCATTTTTAAAACAGGCGGCCAAATCCCACCCCGACCTTTCAGAAATCATCAAAAAAGCGATGATGCAAATCAAATCATAACGGCAATGGGAAAATCATCACCCATACAAATTCTATGGGTGTCTTTCCGGCAGGAGCTTTTGGGTGGCTAACGAATTTCGCATTTTAATCGTTGACGACGAGGACGTCGCATTAAAAGCGCTTGAGCGGATCATGCGCCGGGAAGGGTATTCCGTCGTCACCCAGTCGAGCGGTGAAAAGGCCAGGGAACTCGTGAGCCGGCAGGTATTTGACGTCGTATTGACGGATTTGCTTCTGGACGGTGTCGACGGAATGGAGATTATGACCCAGGCAAGGCTGCGTGACCCGGAGACCGAAGTGATCATCATTACGGGCCACGGGTCGCTCGATACCGCCATTGAGGCCACGAAAAAAGGGGCGTTTCACTACCTGCAAAAACCCATCCGGCCGGATGATGTGCGCAGTATCGTGCGGCAGGCTGTGGAAAAAAGGAAACTTGCCCGGCGTGTCAGGGATCTGGAACAAAAAATGGAGACCGATCTGCCCGCCATTATCGGCAACAGCCCCGCCATTACGGCCATTAAAAAACTCATCCGCCGGATCGAAGGCTCGGACGCCAATGTGCTGATCACCGGGGAATCCGGAACCGGCAAGGAATTGGCCGCCCGGTCCATTCACCAGACCAGTCGCCGGAAAAACAACCGTTTTCTGGCATTTAACTGTGCTTCCCTGACAGAGGAACTGCTGGCCAATGAATTGTTCGGCCACGAGAAAGACGCCTTCACCGGTGCGACAAAAACCCGGCCGGGACTCCTGGAAAGCGCTGACGGCGGCACTGTTTTTTTTGACGAAGTGGGGGACATGTCGGCGGCCATGCAGGCCAAACTCCTGCGGGCGGTCCAGGAAAAAGAACTTCTGCGGGTGGGCGCAACACAAGCCATTCCAGTGGATATCCGGATCATTTCCGCCACCAACAAGGATTTAAAAAATCTCTGCACCGCCGGTATCTTTCGCCAGGATCTGTATTTCCGGCTGAATGTCATCTCCATGCGACTGCCTTCCCTGTCCGAGCGCATGGAGGACATCCCGTTGCTGGCTTCTTTTTTTCTGAAACGATCGGCCAGACAGGCCGGGAAAAAACTTGACGGGTTTTCAGATGAAGCACTGGGTCTTCTGACCCGGTACCCTTATCCCGGAAATATCCGGGAACTGGAAAACATTATCGAACGGGCCACGGCCCTGGCAAAAGGAAAGCGAATTGAAACCGCCGATCTGCCGCCGGATCTCAAGGAATTTAATGCGTTCACCTACCTCCGGACAGGCGGCGGCATGAAAACACTGGGGGATGTGGAGCAGGAATATATTGAATGGGTCCTGGCCCAGGTGAGCCACAACAAATCCGAAGCCGCCAAGATTCTGGGCATCGACCGGGTGTCCCTGTACCGCAAATTAAAACGGTCCGCATTTAAGGAATAAATTTTAGTTGCAAACAGCAACAGTTAATGTTGCTGTTTGCAACATGACGCTTCTTCTCCTCCCCTGCACCCGTCTTCGTTTGTAACTACCCCGGTTTTTTCCGCCATAAACCCCTCCTTGTTTCATGTTCCATCCTCCCCCTCAGGGATGTGTGGCGTTATGCAACATATTCGATATTCGTCTGTTTTCCATAATTGCTTGTATTTTATTGTAATTTTATTTATTCATCATGTTGGCAATGCTTTTGCATAAGCATAAGGGAAACTCATGCCGTCACGAGATTCCGCAAGCTTCGCATTCACCGGAAACGGTTTATCAAGGGGGAAAATGGCCGGACAAAAGACGATAATGCTCCTGTTTGAAGATGGAAAAATACGTCAGGAAAGCCTTTTGTATGCTGTCGAACTGGCGAAACGGATGAAAAACAGCTTAAGTCTGCTGCTTTTGATGACCGGGGGGGAATTGTCCGACAAAACCGCCCTTGAAGAGCAGTTCCGTGCTTCCATGGACTTCATCCGCCGGGAAGGCGTCGGGGCATCCGGTGAAATCCGGTATGGGGATAAGACATCGGAGTTCCTGAAATTTCTTGCCGTGGGAAATGACCCTTCGGCCATTATCTGGGGCAGCAACGCGAAAGTCATCACCGATCGCGGAAAAAAACCGGGGCACTGGTTCACCCGGGCGGCGGAGCAGGTGAGATGCTCCATTGTTTCGCCGACCATGAAAAATACATTGCCATAAACCATTATAATAAGGAGAGGCGCATCCGTTATGCAGATTATTTGTATTTCAAGATACAGTTACGGGTATGGAAAGGAACTGGCGGAGAAGCTGGCGCAGAAAATGGGCTATGCCTGTATCGGGCGGGAAGAGCTCACCGACGGGGCGACTGCTTACGGCATTCCGGTGGGTAAACTGGAAATGGCCTTAATGAAGCATCAGGCCCTTTCGGAAACCCTGGCCGTCGAAGTCGACCTGTTCAAGGCCTATATCACGGCCGCACTGTGCGAAAGGGCGCTCCAAAGCGGCCCTGAAGGCGGGATTGTCTACCACGGAAGAACGGGCCACCTGGTGCTTACCGGCCTCACCCATGTTTTGCGAATACGGGCCATCGCCGATATGGAAGACCGGATCGACAGGGCCATGCAGCGGCTGCATCTTTCCCGGGATAAAGCCAAGCTTTATAATGAACAGGTGGATGAAGACATCCGCCGGTGGGTCCGGTTTCTGTACAACGTCAACTGGGATGATCCGTCCCTGTATGATGTCACCATCAATTCCGCCCATTTATCCGTTGAAAATTCGTCCGGCGCACTGGTGCATATGGCCCGTTTGCCCGAGTTCCAGGCGACCCCGGCCATCGAACAAACCGTTCAGGACCTGCTCCTGGCCGCCCGGTGCCGGCTGGCCATCGGAAAGGATGAAGAAGCCCGGCTGGTCAAGGCCACCGTCCATGCGCAAAAAGGCAACGTGTCCGTCACCTATCTGCCCAGGGACGCCAAAGCGGCCCGGCGGATTCCTGAAATTCTGGAAAAGATTCAAGGACTCCGGTCCCTCACCTGCACGGTTTCCACCACGAATATTTTGTATATTCAGGAAAAATTCGATCCCAAAGCCGTTTCCTTCCAACACCTGATCGAGGTTGCGGAAAAATGGAACGCGGCAGTGGAACTGGTCCGGCTGGCGGACCAACCCGAAGTACAGGAGGCCGAATCTGCAAATGCCATGGATGCCGTATCCGGGCCGGCCATCCAAAATAAGGGCGGAATTCTGGATGACACGCCGGAATCCGGTGAACAGGGTGAAGACGGTTTCGGGGTCCGGGAGACAATAAACCAGTTGATCCAGGTGGGCAGGGCAGGCGCGGCTCACGCGGTTTACGGCGGTATGCAGGCCTTGGAAGGGCAGTTGAGCAGAACGGCGAAATACAGCCTCATCGTGGTGGGGGATGTGTTCCTGTCCAAAGGGGAGGCGGTGCGCAAGCGCATGAAACGGGATTTGATCAGTTTTCTCATCGACCATCTCCACGTTCCGGTCATCGGCACCGAGGATCTCAAAGAGCATTATCTGTTCGGCATCAAACAATGGTTTGAAACGGCGGGGTTTGCGGCCCTCACAGTGCTGCTGTATCTGATTGTTTTCACCATGCAGGAGCCCATTCTCACGTTTCTGTATGAGCCCGGCACCCATCACCGGATCATGGCGGCGGCGGCGGTTGCGGTTTTTGCGCCCATCGCAGCCTTTATCATCGGCGGTTTCGCTCATAACATTCTGAAACTGATAAAGCTGGAATAAGGGTCAATGATTCGGATTAACTACGGAATGATGCGATAAATGGAACAGGAGTTCAAGGCATTATCGGGGCGGCGGCAACGTTCCGGTAAAAGCCCAATCACTTTTACATACAATGAGGGAAAAATGACTGCTGCAATGGGAGAACTGTTTGTGACCATATCCTGGTCGATTGCATTCCAGGTGGCGTTCCTGGGGTTTATCGGCGGTATTTTAAGCGGTTTTATCGGCTCGGGCGGCGCTTTTTTCATGACCCCCGGCATGATGAATATCGGCGTGATGGGGCCGGTATCCGTGGCAAGCAATATCACGCACAAATTCGGCAAGGCCATGGTGGGTTCCAAAAAACACGGTGAATTGGGTAATGTAGATAAAAAACTGTCCCTTTTCATGCTTTTCACCGCAGCCATCGGAATCCGGCTGGCGGTCTGGATGATGAAGATGCTCTCCGGCGGCGGTGACGGCCACGGGGTGGAAAAAGGGGCAGGTGCCAACCTTTATATCAGCCTGGTTTTCGTGGTCATCCTGTCGATCGTTTCCATTTCCATGCTCATGGATATTTTTAAATCCGGAAAAAGTGAAGGGACCGGGCCATCCACAAAAATCGTGGATTTTTTAAACAAACTGCGGATGCCGCCGATGGTTTATTTCCCCGTGGCTGACGTGAACGTGTCACTATGGGTGATTCTCCTTTGCGGACTGGCCACGGGATATCTTGCCGGTACCATCGGTGTGGGCGGATTTATCGGCGTACCGGCCATGATTTATGTGTTCGGCGTACCGGCTGCCGTGGCTGCCGGAAGCGAGCTGTATCTCGCCATGTTCATGGGGGCTTTCGGGGCCCTCAATTATGCGTTTGAGGGCCTGGTGGACATCCGCCTCACCCTGCTGCTGTTCGCCGGATCATTGTTCGGTGTTTATATCGGGGCATACGGCACCAAGGTGGTCAAGGAAGTGCTCATCCGCATGGTGACCGCGGTGATTATCCTGTTATGCGTGATCAGCCGGGGCATCGCCATTCCCATGTATCTCCAGCAACTGGGATACCTTGACATGGACCCTGCCTACAACACGTATTTTAACGGTGCCAGCAAAGCTATGCTCTATGTGAGCGGCCTTTCCGGCGGCGCGTTGATCCTGTTTTTCGTATTTAAGGCCTATTTCCAGCGCAAAAAAATTCAGGCCAGCCTCACCACACGGATTCCCGAAACCACCGTCAAGGAGTTTTCAGGCGTTGGGGCGTGACGACTAAAGGGAAAGGAATAAGGTAAATAATGAAAAGCATAAGTCCCTTGATACAGTCTTAACCTCTTCTGGACAATCACCTTTCGGGAGACTGGAGAAACGATGAAAAAAATATTTGAAAAACTGATTCCGGGGTTGCGGCTTCCGGCACTGACCAAAGAGAAACTGATGACCGCCCGGTTTCGAAAACTGCTGGAAAATGCCAGGGCCATCATGAACCTGGTGGAAGACGGCCGGGAAAAGCTTCGGGAAGAATATATTTTTGACCGGCATTATGTGACGTCCCTTGTGGATCAGGTGATCGAGCGCGCGGGGATGCTGGCCTTCGATGCCGTGGTGATTGCCCCTGAAGGAGGGGAGGGACTTTTCCGGCTGCACGACCGGCTGAAAACCGTTGCGCGGGAACGATTCATCAAGGGTGAAGGTGCGTTTTTTGATAATTTTGAAGGTGTTTCGTCCTCGCCGCCCCTTCCGGAAGAACCGGAACTCCGGATGCTTTCCATTGTTCTGACCTGGATAGCCGGGCCCACGCCGGACGGTCAACCCGTCATGATGGATTTGATTCGGCGCGTGTTTGATCATGTGATTCCCGCCATTCAAAATTCCCATGACCCGGCGGCGGTAAAAAATATGCTGGAATGGCCCTGCGGGGACGTCAATAATCGGATGGCCGTTATTGAGCTGGAAGCGGAACCGGGCAGGGAAGGGCTGCTGTCTTTGCAAGATATTGAATGTCGTCCCCTGGGTCTCCTGTTGACCGGAATCGAAGGCAAAGAACGGGAAAACGCTGAACAAAAACAAGGCATTATCCGCCACTGGATCGCCTGTACGGGAAGAGAGCAATTGAGTCTTCACGGAAGCGGCGAAGGCAACAGAATATTGGTTGAGACCACGTTAAGCGGACATATGGATTCGGACTTTATTTTTCTTTTTGCCGAGTTTCCCACCAAACTGGCATCGATTCTTCCGGATGGATTTCGCGTGGAAAAAACCGGACTTGGGGAACTGGCCTGGAGTTACGATGTGCCCGGCCGGAACATGGAAAACAGTCTCGCCCGGCTTGGCGCCCGCCTGCTGTGTCCCCGGAGCGATACGGGAACCTCTTATTAATTGACAGGAAGGATGAATTAGAATGGAAGATAAAAAGTTGCGCATCATGGTGATTGATGATGAAAACATTGTGGGGAAACGGCTTAAACCCGCTCTGGAAAAAACCGGCGATATGGTGGAGACTTTCGAGGACGCCAGAAAAGCCCTGGAACGGTTTAATGAAGCGCCTTTTGATATTGTGGTCACGGATATCCGCATGGATGAAATCGACGGCATTGAGGTGTTGGAGCATGTGCTGGCCCATTCCAGCACCACCAAAGTGATCATTATTACGGGTTATGCGACGGTGGAGGTGGCCAGGGAAGCGCTGGCAAAGGGGGCCTTTGATTTTATCGCCAAACCCTTCAAGCCCAGTGACCTCCGGGCGGTGATCGAAAAAGCGGCCCGGCAGTTGCGGGCGTAAATCCCCAACATATCCATCACCAGAAGCCTGTCCATCAGGTTATGGTAGTATCCTTATTCCGCCATACATGGAGAATCACTATGGAACTGCACCCAGACACACCTTCCGGCAACTTTGATTACGCATTTCGGCTGCGCTATGAAACCCTCAGGGCGCTTTTAAACCGAAACGGCTACGCGCTTCAGATCCTGTCGGATCTGGAAGCCGATCTCCGGCACCTGCATTTTTCCGATCACCGTATCAAGAGGCCGGTGGAGCGGCTCCTGGGGGAAACCCTGCTCATGGCCCAGGAACTCAATCTCTTGTCCCGAAACCGGTATACGGCCTTATATGGGGTGATCGACCAGTTGCATGGAAAAATCAACGCCATGTTCCGGACGCCGCCTCCCCTGGAGCACAAGGCCATGGTCATTCCACTTGACGGCGATAACGCTTTTGATTCCGGTCTGGTGGGGGGGAAATCCGCAGGCGCCGCTTCTCTGCGGTCTTTGTTTCCGGAATCGGTGCCTTCCGGTTTCACCGTCACCACGTCGGCATACCGGTTGTTTCTCAAAGAAAACGGCCTTGCCGGCCGTATCCGCATGATGTTGAAGGATCTGGACGCCGCAAAAGACCGGAGCCGTTTCAGCGCCATTACGGAATCCGTCCGGAATATGATACGCTCGGCGAATACCCCCGAAGCCGTGAGGGATGCGATCATTGAAAACGCGCGAAATATCAGCGGCGGGGCACCCTCGGGCTGGGCGGTCCGTTCCAGCGCCACCAGCGAGGACAGCCGGTTTTCTTTTGCCGGACAGTTTGAAAGCCTTCTTAAAGTATCCGACCATGAACTGATAAACGCCTACAAAGAAGTTCTGGCCAGCCGGTTTACGGACCGGGCCGTCATTTACCGCTTAAATTGCGATTTCCGGGAAGTGGATACACCCATGGCCGTGCTTTTCATGCCCATGATCGACCCGGCTGCCGCGGGTGTTCTGTACACCGCGGACCCCGAAGATCCGGATGCGGACCGGATGGTTCTCGTCGCCACGCCCGGCCTGGGCGCGGCCGTGGTCAAAGGTTTGGAAACACCGGATACTTTTTATCTGTCCCGCCAGCCGCATCCCATTTTGCTAAAATCCATGCCTGTGGCCAGGCCCGGCCTTGGAAAATATCTTTCTGAGGAATCCATGTCTGAAATCGGTGCCCTCGGGTTTCAGGTGAAATCAGCCCTGGGATTTGAAATGGATATGGAATGGGCCGTGGACAAACTCGGCAAAGTCTGGCTTCTTCAGGGGCGGCGGCTGTATCACACGACCCTGGAACAGATCAAGGACGCCCGCGCCAGGCATTCGCTGCCCCTGATCGAGGGCGGGGCCACCATCTTTCCCGGCCGGGCCGAAGGGCCTGTGATTTTCCGGGCGGGGGATGACGCACGTTCCATCCCAAAAGGATCGGTGCTCGTGGTATCCCGGCCCACCCCTGACCTTGCGCCTCTGCTGCCCCAGGCAGCCGCGTTTCTGGCTGAGGAAGGAAGTCCGGTGGGCCATCTGGCCACGCTGGTGCGCGAATTTTCCATTCCCTCGATTTTCCGTCTAGGGGATAGTGCAAAAAGAATGAAGGAGGGCGGCGTCGTCAGCGTCGATGCCACTAAAAGGACCATATACGAGGGTTCCCGGTGGCCGGGCATGAAGGAAAGAGTGCTTTCCCGATTGTCGAGTCCGCAAAAGGCATCGGATGAAAAACCTCTTCATGATGCGGTGCTGGCGCTCAACCTCACCGATCCGTTCTCTTCGGGATTCAAGCCCGGCGGGTGCCGTTCCATTCATGACGCCATCCGCTTTATTCATGAGATGTCCGTCCGGCAGATGTTTCAGTTCGGAGACGCCCACAGCCATGTCTGGAGTTCCAAAACCCGGAAGCTGCGAACCCCTCTGCCCATGAAAATCAAATTGCTGGATCTGGAAGGTCCGACAGGCGCCGGGGAAGTGTCTCCGGAAGAACTTGAGAGCATCCCGTTCAAGGCGTTCTGGAAGGGGTTTGCCGACCCGGTCCTTGCCTGGCCCGAGCGATGGGAGCGCTCTTTCGGCGATCTGCCTCCGGATTTTCGGGAACAGGTGTTCGGCGGGTCAAAAGGCCCCAGAAGGAGCAAGGACACGAATTATCTCATACTGGCCAGAGATTACTTGAATTTCAATGCCAGGTTCGCTTATCATTACGCCATGGTGGACGCATTTGTGGGGCCGGGGGATGAAAACAATTATGTGCATTTCCGGCTCCACGGCGGCGGGGGAAGTGAAGAAAAAAGACGGCGGCGCGCCCGGTTTATTGAATGGGTCTTGAGGGAAACGGGATTCGGCGTTGACACGCGCGGCGATCTCGTGACCGCCTGGCTGCGGCGATACCCCCAGAAAGACTCCGAAGCCGCCCTTGAAACCCTGGGAAGGCTCATGGTCTGCGCAAGACAGCTTGATTTTCTCATGAACAGTGAAAACGCGGTCAAAATATTCGCCCAGAATTTTCTAAAAGGCAGCTATGAGCCGTTTTCATAGCGCCCGGCCCGGCCTGCGTCGGTGTTAAGCAGCATTGCCCTGATGCTGCGGGCCGGGATGTATCTTTCCCGTAACTTCAACACAATTGTGCGGAACCCATGCCAAACATCCAGGAAAGCATTTCTTTGCGGGAAAAAATCAATGCCGCGGCATCTGTTCCCCCTTCATTCCCGGCCCCAATCCCCAATGATGAGGATAGCGCATTCCGCAAGGAGAACCTGGACCTCCGCAAAAGGCCATCCATCAGTATCCGGACCCGGCTGATTCTGGCATTTTCCCTGATTTTCGCCCTGTGCGCGGCCATCACCCTGTGGTCTATTTACGCCATGTCGCAGATCCAGACGAAAATCCGTTTTCTGGAAACTTCCGGAAATTATCGGGCCGAGCTTCAGGAAGTACGGCGATATGAAAAGAATTACCTGCTATACAGCACCAACCTGCCGGACGCCCTGACCCACCTCCAAAACGCGGAAACCATATTAAACGAAAATTTTCAGACCATTAAAAAAATCGTGGGCCAGGATGTTCTGGATGTCATGAAATCTCATCTGGCCGGCTACCATATCCTGCTTTCCGAACTGGAAGGACCGAACAGGGAAAAAACAAGAAGTCTTGTGGAGCCGCAGCTTCGGGAACATGGCGCCCAGATGATCGCCCTGGCCCTGGATTTTGAAAAAAAAGAACGGGATTCCGTCGATAAAATGCTCCTCCTGGCCCGGCGGGTGCCGTTTGTTTTTCTCGGCATGCTCCTGATTTGCATGATTTTCATCGTGTCGTTTCTGGCCCGCCAGTTGCTGGGGGCCCTGGGCCGGTTCATGGAATACACCAACCGCATCGGGGCCGGGGATTTTTCCCCCATCACCCCCCATAAGAAATACCGGGATGAATTTTCCCAGTTGGCCATGGCCTTTAACCGGATGATTCATGAGCTCGACCGGCGGCACCGCATCCTGGTGGAATCCCATAAACTGCGGGCCGTCGGAACACTGGTGGCCGGGGTGGCCCATGAGCTCAACAATCCGTTAAACAACACCATGCTCACCGCCTCATTGCTTCATGAGGATTATCTGACCCTGACGGAAGAAGAAAAGCAGGAGATGATCGGGGACATTATTACGGAAACCGAACGTTCCCAGAAAATCGTGCGCAATCTGCTGGATTTCGCCAGAGAAAGCGAAATCCATGTCACCTCCCTTAACCTGGACGAACTTTTAAAAGGCGCCATCCGGCTGGTGGCCAATCAGGTGAAGCTGGCGAGGATCACCTTAACCACGGATTTCGCGGAAAGGCTTCCGCCTATTCACGGCGACGCCCAGCTGCTCCAGCAGGTGTTTATCAACCTGAT
Organism: Desulfosalsimonadaceae bacterium; assembly: GCA_049297455.1. GTDB lineage: Bacteria > Desulfobacterota > Desulfobacteria > Desulfobacterales > Desulfosalsimonadaceae > SURF-3. The sequence goes on from JBAQUK010000232.1 coordinate 13,691, forward strand.
TTTAAACGCCGTGGACGCGTTGCCGGAAAAAGGGGAAATCCGAATCGCCACCGCCAAAAGCAAAGAAGAAGATTATGTGGTGGTGGAAGTAAAGGACAACGGCCCGGGCATTCCGGAGCATATCCTTTCCCGCATCTTTGAACCTTTTTTCACCACCAAAGCCAGGGGAAAAGGAACCGGCATCGGGCTTTCCGTTTCCCGGGGCATCATCCGCAAACTGGGCGGCTATATCCAGGTGAAAAGCACGCTGGGGGCAGGCACCGTTTTTTTTGTTCTTCTGCCCATCACCTATATCCCTTCCGATCTTTCCTCGGGATAAATCCACGATACATCCAGCCGGTTCTTCGGCATAGATGTCCCGGACCATTTTGTTCCTCTCCCGCTGTTTCTGAAATAACCTCTGTTTTAAAATAGATAAATTCTGGCGACCGCTCAGGTATATGGGCTGTAAGTTGCATAATGCAACGATGTATTATATGGTATACACTATATTAATATTCAATATTTCAATTAATTATTTATCAATATAAATATTTTTGTTGCATTATGAAACGCAAACACACCATAAAATTCATTGACATGCGGCGGTCTTTCCATTTATTCAAAATTGGCACCGGTTTAAATTATATATAACATTTGGCTTTGAATAACGCCGAAAAGGAAAAACGGTTGAAAAATCAATTTCTGACCAGTCAGGTTTCCCAGGAAGAAGCGTTTTTTAAGAAAGCCATCATGGAACGGCCGAGAATCAGTATCCGTTTTCGAATCATCGGCTCATTTTTGCTGGCATTCTTCTTTCTTCTGGCCATGGCCGCCGGGTCCATGTATTTCATTTCACGACTTGATTCGAGGTACACCTTTTTTGACGAAGCGGGAAATTTCGCGTTTGAAATTCAGCAGGCCAGGCGATGTGAAAAGAATTTTTTTTTATATGGCGCCAAATCCGATCTGTACGACGCCTTGAGTTTTATCGGTAACGCCGCCCATATCATTGAAACATCGAATGAAATCCGATCAATATTAAAAAGCAGGGACTATCATGCCTTATCCGTCGATCTGACAAAATACCAGCAGGTTCTGAACGATATTTTATCCAAATCAGACGACCCCGGTTCATCCCAGAACCCGAGAAATCCGATACTGGAAAATCAACTGCGCATTTATGGACACAGCATTCTTTCCCTCGCGGAAGACGTCGTCCAGGAAGAAAGAATCAAGATTAAATCCTCCACGCGCTCCTTCATGCTGTCGGCTTTATACCTCATCGGCATCAATATGATCGTCATGATATGGATGGCCACGGAATTGGTGCGTCAGATACTGAACCCCTTACGGCGGTTTATCGGATATACCCAAAGAATCGCCTGCGGAGATTTCACCCCGATTACGCCCCAGCGGAAATATCGTGATGAATTTTCCACCCTCGCCCTTGCCGTGAATCATATGTTGTATGAACTCAAGGACAAGCAGGAACAATTGATTCAATCGCGAAAAATGGCGGCTGTCGGCACATTGACCGCCGGAATCGCCCATGAGTTGAACAATCCGCTCAACAATATCGGCCTCACCTCAGAAGCCCTTATGGAAGGCCTCGGAACATATAATGACGAACAAAAGCGAAAGATGCTCCAGGAAATTTTCACCCAGGTGGAACGGGCCAGCGGAACCGTTAAAAATTTACTGGATTTCACTCGTGTGGATAAATCCGATATCGAATCCGTTGATATCGTAAACTTGCTCGATTCCAGTCTGAATTTCGTCAACAACGAGCTTCAGATCAACCATATTGAAGTGAAAACCCAACTTTTTGATGAACTCCAACACGTGCCGGGAAACTTCAGGGATCTTCAGCAGGTTTTCCTCAATATCTTCCTCAATTGCATTCAAGCCATGCCGGAAGGCGGTGTTTTAACGATTCTGGCAAACAACGATTACGACGCAAATTTCGTAAGGGTGGATATTAAAGATTCGGGATGCGGCATTCCCAAAGAAAATTTTGAAAAAATTTTTGATCCTTTCTTTACGACCAAAGACGTTGGGAAAGGTACAGGATTAGGGCTTTCAGTCAGTTACGGCATTATCCAGAAACACAATGGCCGGATCAAGGTCGACAGCGAGCTGGGAAAATGGACGCAGTTTTCCGTCTATCTGCCGGTGGCTGCTGAAAGAATGGAAACAATATCATTGGGTTGATCAAGTTTATGGAGGGAGGTCGCTTTGCATTTTACGGTTTATCTGCCGATTGCCGGAACCAGTGTGAATGTTTTGTTGCTGATCGGATTAGGAAGCATTGTCGGATTGTTGTCCGGCCTGTTTGGGGTGGGCGGCGGCTTTTTATTGACGCCTTTATTAATTATGATCGGCATCCCCCCAACCGTGGCTGCGGCATCCGATGCTAACCAGATCGTCGCTGCGTCCACGTCGGGCACCTATGCCCATGCCAAAGGCGGAACCGTTGATTTTAAAATGGGAATTCTGCTTCTTGTGGGCGGCATCATCGGCAGTACGTTTGGCGTCAAACTGATCCGTCTTCTGAATGTTCTCGGGGAAGCCAATTTTGTGATCAACGTCACGTACGTCGTCATGCTCGGTTCCATCGGCGGGTATATGTTCTATGAAAGTATCACTGAACTCCGGAGAAAAGGGATGAAAACCGGCCATCCGGATACCCCGAAAAAACCATCCGCATACGCCAATTTGATGAACAACCTGCCGTTTAAAGTTGAATTTATCCGCTCCAGAATCACCATTTCCATGATTATGCCCTTCTTTTTCGGAACAGTGGTGGGGGTTCTTTCGGCGTTGATGGGTGTGGGCGGCGGGTTCATCATGGTTCCCGTCATGGTCTATCTTCTGCGCATGCCCATGCATGTGGTGGTGGGAACCAGTCTTTTCCAGATCATGTTTACCTGTATCAACGTTACCGTCATGCAGGCCTGGATCAATCATAACGTGGATTTTATTCTCGCCCTGCTTCTGCTCTTTGGTTCCACCATCGGCGCCCAGGTCGGCGCGAAATTGGGGAAAAATCTGAAAACGGATCAACTTAAAATCCTGATGTCGATCATCGTTCTTGTGGTCATGGTTAAAATGCTCATTGGTTTGCTGGTGACGCCGGATATCCTGTTGTCCTACAAAGGAGGTCATTGATGTTAAACCGGATCAGCATTTATCTCGCCGTGTTTTTCTTTGTATTTTTATCCGGCATCAATTATGCCAATACAATGATGCCGCCTTCTTCTCTGGTGATTGAGCCCGGCCGGGTTGAAATCGGCCTTACTTACGGCGGAAAGAAAATATCCATCAACGGGGAAGTCCCTTCCGATCAGGAGTGTTTGGTGAAAATCACCGGCGGGGACCAGGCCCTGCACCTTAAGGAAAAAGGAAAAGTCTGGGGATTTCTCTGGATGAATGTGAAGGATATCTCTTATGAAGAAGTCCCGATTCTGTATTTTATCCGCAGTTCAAAGGCGTTGGATGTTCTTTCATCGCCTGAGACGCGGCAACGCCTTCTCATCGGCTATGATGCCCTGAAAACAAAAATTGCCCCTGACCGGCATTCGGATGAAAATCAACTTTTCGGTGAAATGATCAAACTAAAAGAGCAAGAAGGTCTTTTTTCCATCAAAGAAAACTCCATACACCGGACTCCCGCAGATCGTGGGATGGATAAGATCGTCACAGACATCGATTTTCCGCCCAAAGCAGCGGTGGGTGAATATTCGGTGGAGCTGCTTTCTTTTAAAGATGGTGAATCTTCAGTGATCGGCACAGGCGCTATCAAACTGGAACGTTCACAATCCGTTCGCCTTCTGTCGTCCATGGCGTTGAACAACGGCCTGCTTTATGGCTGTATCGCTGTTTTTATCGCCCTTGTTTCAGGACTGCTGACCGGGATTATTTTCGGAATGGGTGGAAAAGGGCATTAAACACGGACAAATGGGATGGTAATGATCTGGAAGGCTTTGTTCGGCAGCAGCCGGAAAAAAGAGAACGTTGACTCCCTCAAGGCGAAGATACTGAAATTTCAGAGTCTCTTGAACGGAAACAATCACGTTCTTGAATTGATAGCCGATGCCGAAGAAAGCCTTGGCGGGGACTTCCTATTTGATATGCAGTATCTGAGGTGGCTTTCGGAACAGCTTGAAGCAGCCGTGAGGGGAATCGTTACGGACCTGAATTATATCTCCGGGAACCAGTATCTTTCCCTTTCCGATGCATTTCTCAAAGTCAGATTAAACGTCGAAAACGCGCTTCTTTCAAAATCCGGTTTTCCGGACGCTCCGCTGGTTATGCTGCTGTCGGATATCGGCATGGAAATGAGCGATGTGGTCGGTGAAAAAATGGCCCGGCTGGGGGAAATAAAGCAACGCCTGAATTGCCCGGTTCCGGACGGTTTTGTGGTTACCGGGCAGGCATGCAGGGCTTTTTTTGATCAAAACGACATTCGCAACTGCATCCGTTCGGTTGCCGATGCGTTAAAGAATAACAGTTGCAGCGTTAAAGATGCGGAAGAGCGTTTAACCCAAACGATTCTGAGGGCGGAAATACCGGGAAAAATTATACGACAGATCAAAAAGAACGTCTCGTTTCTGGAAAAACAATCACGGGACCGGTTGCGGCTGGCGGTGCGCAGTTCGGCCATGGGGGAAGACGGAAGGTTAAGTTTTGCCGGTCTTCATGAAACCATATTGGGCGTTAAACCCGAAAACGCGATGGAAAGTTATAAAATAGTGGTGGCGAGTCTGTTCACATCCCGGGCCATCAACTATCGTCTGCTTCATGGCCGGTCCATTGAATCGGCGATTATGGCGGTGGGCTTCATGACCATGATTCCATCCCGGTCGGCGGGGGTATTGTATACCTTGGATCCCCTTGCGCCGGAAAAGAATCATGCCATTGTTTCCGCTTCCCCCGGACTGGGTAAGATGGTTGTCGAGGGAGAAGGCCATCTGGATCGATTTGAAATTTCACGCAGCGCCCCGCATCCTGTTCTGTCAAAAAGTATCGCTATTAAAGAAAACCGATACGACGTGTCCCTGAAGACCGGGACCGCCCGGAGCCCTCTTGCGGCCGGGGAAAAAAGCGAACCCTCGGTCTCTGATCCATTCCTGACGGCGCTCACCCGGGTTTCCCTTAAAATCGAAAAATACATGCGATCGGCCCAGGACATCGAATGGGCGGAGAACGATCAGGGCGAACCCGTTATATTGCAGACCCGGCCCTTGAAAATACAGGGCGATACCACTGCTTTTACTCCGAAATTAAGGGAAGAGATCAAAAATCACCAGATTCTGATTTCAGGTTCCGGCATGGTGGCCTGCCGGGGAGTCGCGTATGGGCGGGTCGTGGTGATACCCGATGGCGAAACCATGGTCACCATACCGCCGAACACCGTCATCGTCGCCCGGTATTCATCTCCCATCCTCGCCGAACTGGTCACGACAGCCAGTGCCGTGATCACGGATTTCGGCTCGCCGACCAGCCATCTGGCCACCATTACCCGTGAGATGAAAATTCCGTCCATCATGGATGTGGGAAATGCCACCCGGATACTGAAAGACGGTATGGAAGTGACGGTGGATGCGGAAGAAAACATTATCTACGAAGGGAAAATAGACGCTTTGATTCAATATGAGGCCATGAAAACCCCCTCGTTGGAAGATATCGCGGAATTCCATATATTGAGCCGGATGCTCAAGCACATTTCCCCTCTTTATCTGAAAAATCCTCAGCACGCCAGATTTCAGCCCCGTTATTGTCGAACTTATCATGACATTATCCGTTTTGCCCATGAGAAAGCGGTATTGTATTTCTTTGACGGCCATTATCTGGCATCGGCCAAGCATTCACCTTATTGCAAAATACTTGATCTGAATATTCCCATTGATCTCAAAGTCATTGATATCGGCGCCGGACTTGCCCCGAACAGGGAAAGTATCGACACATGCAAAATTGAAGACATCCGCTGTGAGCCGTTACGGTTTTTACTGGAAGGACTGATTTCACCGGGAGCCTGGACAACCGATGCGGCGGGGATGGATTTTGAAAGTTTCATGTCAAGCCTGACCCGTTCTTCGGTCATTACCCAATCCGTATTGAGCGGTCCGCAGCCCAATCTGGCGATCGTTTCAAACAACTATCTCAACCTCAATTTTCATCTGGGTTACCATTTCAGTCAGGTCGATAGTTATGTTTCCGACAGCCGGAATGACAATTATATCTATTTCCGTTTTGCCGGCGGCGTCACCGACTATGCCAGGCGTTCAAGACGCGCCGAGATGATTGCCATCATTCTCCGGAAACACGATTTCATGGTCGAAACCAAACAGGATTTTCTGGTTGGCCGGTTAAAAAAATTCGATCGGGCACTTATACTGAAACGTTTGTGGATGGTCGGATATCTCATCGGTTTCACCCGGCAGATGGATGTCCGAATGCGGGATGATTCCATGATTGAAAAAGGCGTTGATGCGTTCATGAAACGCATCGACATCAACTCAAACACTAATCCAACGGAGGTTACTGTGGAAAAAAGCATTGACGTTCTCGTTCTTGATGATGAAACCATCGTGTGCAACCGGCTCAAGGAGTTTCTTGAACAGAAAGACATCTCGGTGGAAACCTTCACCGACAGCGGGCAGGCCATTTCCCGTTTGAAGGAAAAAACGTTTGATGTGGTGGTGACGGATATGAAAATGCCCGGTCCGACGGGAATGGATGTGCTTCGTTTCACCAAAAGCGCCCAGCCCTCGACCCAGGTGATCATTATTTCGGCATACAGTGTGATGGATAAATTGCGTGAAGCGGAAGCCATGGGGACTTATCATTACCTGACCAAACCGTTTCAACTATCTGCTCTTCATGCGCTGATCAAAAAGGCGGCAAAACATGCAAAAAATAAACGAGCACAAGACCATGACCAGGCCCATTGAGATTTGTGTGGTGGATGATGAAGCGATTGTATGCGACCGGCTCAAGCCCCTGCTTGAAAAAAGCGGGTACCGGGTGGAAACTTTTACTGACAGCCGGTCCGCATTGGACCGTCTTTCTGAAAAACCATTCGATATATTGATCACGGATTTGAAAATGGCCCATCCGGACGGCCGGGAATTGCTCAATTTCACCCGGCTTCATTCCCCGGGGACCCGGGTCATCATCATCACAGGGTTTGCAACCGTGGATACCGCCAATGATGCAATAAAAGGCGGCGCCGTTGATTTTATTGCAAAACCATTCCGATTGAGCCAGATTCGCGAGCTCATTCATAAAATATCGGATGAAATTCAAAACGCTGGTTAAAACAAGGAGAACACATGGCGATTATCACGATTTCAAGGGAATCATACAGTTGGGGGAATAAAATCGCTGAAAAAACGGCAGCCAAACTCGGATATAGCGCAATAGACCGTGAAGCGTTGATTGAAGCGTCCAAGGTATTCAACATTCCGGAGATCAAACTGACCAAAGCGATTCATGATGCGCCGTCCATTCTGGAACGGTTCACCTACGGCAAAGAACGATACATTTCATACATCAAAGCGACGCTGCTCAAACACGTTCAGCAAGACAACATCGTTTACCATGGCCTTGCCGGCCAGTTTTTTCTCAAAGACATTTCCCATACACTGAAAGTCAGGATCATCGCTGATTTTGAAGATCGGGTGGCCAACGAAATGGAAAGGGAAAAGATATCCCGGGAAGATGCGATCCATCAGTTGAAAAAAGATGACATGGAACGCATGCGGTGGAGCCAGTCTCTTTATGGAATCGATACCCATGATTCCAGTCTCTATGACCTCATCATCCATATCAAGGCGCTGACCATCGATAACGCGGTGGATATCATATGTGAGACGGCCCGGCTTAAACAATTTCAAGCAACCCCGGAATCACAGAAAAAACTCAACGACCTGGTGATTGAAGCCTCCGTCAAAGCGGAGCTGGTTTCCCGAATCCCCCACAGCACCGTGAGCTGTACCGATGGAGATGTTCTGGTCCGGTTCAAAGAACAGCCCGATATCAATGATAAAACCATCGATGAGATTGAGAGCATCAGTAAAAGAATCACCGGCGTCAAAACAGTCAAGGTGGAGGTTCTTCCCGCTAAATACAGGGATTGATTCCGTTGGCTTAAATAACCCGAGGCGTTACCCCGGAGAAACCGAAAAATGATCATCATCGGATTAACGGACGTGCATGGCGGCCTGGCAGCCATCGAACGCATGGGTGATATTATCGGCAGCGCGGATGTGGTGCTGTTTGTGGGGGATATCACCAATTTCGGCAAAGCGCCGGAAACCGCTCAGGTGGTCGCGCCCGTGGTGCAACTGGCAAAAAAAACCCTTGCGGTGTCCGGCAATTGCGATTACCCGGAAGTGGACGCCTATCTGGACCGGCAGGGCGTCAATCTTCACGGGCGCGGGGAAATGCTTGACGGCATCGGGTTTGTGGGTCTCGGCGGGTCCCTCACAACGCCGTTCGGTACACCCAACGAATATTCCGAAAGCCAGCTCGAGGAATACCTGAGCCGGGGATTTGCGGATTTGCCGGGGAAAACGGACACACCCCTGGTGCTCGTGTCCCATCAGCCGCCGGTCCGGACCCAGTGTGACCGGATCGCCACCGGCGCCCATGTGGGCAGCCGGGCAGTGCGGCGGTTTATCGAAGCCCGTCAACCCCTGGTCTGTTTTACGGGGCATATTCATGAATCCAAGGCCGTGGACACCATCGGCCCCACCCATATCATCAATCCCGGCATGCTGACACACGGCCACTATGCGTATGCGGAAATCAGTCAGGATCGGACGATTGTCGAGATCCGGCAGTATTAATCCGGTTTGGCTGGATGCTTCCCGCTGCCGTCCCCTCCTGAACCTTCCGGATAAATTCCGGCATGGTGCTGTCCTTGTCGAACCGCAGCCTTGAAATGGTGCGGGTCATGGCCACATACACCAGGTTGAATTCGTCCGGCTCCAGGGTTTTGGGGTCCACCAGATCGCCCTTGTCCATCAGCGGCTGAAAATCCCCCATTAAATGCACATTGGGCCATTCCAGGCCTTTGGATTTATGGGCCGTGGTGAGCAGCACCTGGGCGTCTTTCATATCCACCGCTTTTTCCATGATGGTCCGGACCAGTTGGGGAATGCTGAATTTGTAATTTTCCACCACCCGGCACACGCTGAGCAACTCCACGTCCTCCACGGCTTCCACATAGGATTTCAGGTCAGTGTAGTCTGCAAACCGCTTAATGAACGGGTCCATGATCCGGTCCGGCTGATGGGCGAACAGGTAATAGACGTCCTTGATGGTCTGGAGCCGGTATCCGGCAATCCCGCCCACAAAACCGATCTTCCGGGTGCGGCACAACTGCACCGCCTTGTCGAAAATAGCCGCATTGGTGCGGGCGATCACCGTATAATGGTCAGGATTCCACTCAGGTTTGCCTTTTTTCGCCCCAGGCGTTCCCTTCAGCTTGTTCTTTTCCCCTTTAAAAATTTCCAGCACCATATTGGCGACACGGGCTACTTTGCCGTCAAACCTGAAACTCCGGGTGAGAAACAGGGTTTTGGTCGTTTTGATGTTCTCCAACGTGTCCTTTGCGCCCCGGAAGCTGTATATCTGCTGGTGGGTATCTCCCACCAGAATGATGCTGGACGCTCTGGGTTTGAAGCCGGGCAGGGCCTGGGCCATCACAAAGGCGCTGGTCACGGGGTTGATGTCCTGGGCCTCATCTAAAAGGATGCAGTCGTAATGGAGAACGGGACCGGACAATTGATAAAGCTTTAAGTATCCATCATGCAGCATGCCGATGCGCTCATCCGATCCGTCGCACATCAAGCGCCCCAACCGGTTAGCCAACGCCACAAAATCCGGCATGGGCTCCTTGCGCTGTTCATAAAACGTTTTCGCCTGATAGGGAATATGCTGTCTGGCGACTTTCGGGGATGCGGAAATCAGGTAATGGTAAAGCGTATCGATGGTGAATTTGGCGTCTTCAAACCTGTCGAGCCCCAGGGCGTCCATGACAACGCCTGCCCGGAATCCGGATACCAGCCGGTCTTTATGCGGATGGCCTTTTACGCGGAAAGCCAACGAATGGGAGGTCCGGGCCGTCACATTGGCGGGAAACTTCTGCGCGGCTTCCAGTTGAACGCTTTTGTTAAACGCCAGGTACAAAAACCGCAAACGGGGTCTGGCCCGGGCGTATTCCACCAGGGTGGAGGTTTTTCCGGTTCCGGCAAAGGCAACCACTTTCAGGCTTTCACCGGGCGCAAGATCGCAGGCCACAATCTGTTTCTGTTCTTCGGTGAGTGAAATCGCAGGATCAGGCATGGGTTCCATACAAAATCGACTTTAAAATTTTACTTGTTTTATCGAAGATTTTTATATAAATGGCGGTTAATAAAAATTCAGTAAAAAGGTATCCAAATTGAAAGCCAAAGCAAAAAGAACCATAACGAGCGTGCTTCCGGTCGCAAAAAACAGGACCGGTCAATGTGTCGGGTGCGGCGCCTGCTGCAAGCTGCCGAATCCCTGCTATTTTCTTAAATACGGCGAAGACGGCCGCAGTTTTTGCTCCATTTACACAGTCCGGTCCTTAAACTGCCGGAAGTACCCGAGAACCGCCTCCGAATGCCTGACATCCGCCACCTGCGGGTTCCGGTTTGAGCAGCTCCCGGCGAGTGATTATCTGCCGATTCACAGACGCTTCCCATTAGTAACCAGCGGGACATTGCATCTTCTTTTCAGCCTCGCCTCCTGGCTGCACATGTCCGTCATCTTCCGGCAACTGAAAAAGCTGTTTGACTGATTTCCATCGGTTTCAGGCGGGTGTGCGGTGAAAAAGGGGCTGTCAGCGTTTTTTTGTGGTTTTGGGTGCTTTCCCTGTTTTTTTCGCATTGCGGGGACGTTCGGATGATTTGAGAACAGCTTTTTTCTGTTTTTTTGGGGCGTTATCTTTGAACTCCCGTTTGCCTGTCTTTTTCTTGAGTTCCCGTTTGGTTTTTTGTTCTTTTATTTCCCGTTTGGCGGCCTTTTCTTTGATTTGTCTTTTGGCGGCAATGATATCCGGATCATGATCGTTTCTCGGCTGAAATTCAGCCAGACGTTTTGCCGGGATTTTATGGTTCAGCAGCCGTTCAATTTCAGTGAGCGACGCCTGTTCCTGGTCGCACACCAGTGAAATGGCGACTCCCGTTTCTCCGGCCCGGCCGGTTCGGCCGATACGATGCACATAATTTTCCGGAATTTCCGGCAGATCATAGTTCACCACCTGGGGCAGGCCGCCGATATCCAACCCCCTTGCCGCCACATCGGTGGCCACCAGAATCCGCACGACTCCGCGTTTGAAGTCCGCCAGGGTCCGGGTTCGCAGGGACTGGCTCTTGCTGCTGTGGATGGCGGCTGCAGCGATATCATCCGCGATCAGTTGTTCAGTCAGCTTGTCCGCCCCGTACCGGGTTCGGGTGAAGACCATCGCCTGTCCCCAGTTCTCCTTTTTGATCAGGCTTGAAAGCAGTTCCCGTTTGCGCAGCCGCGATACCCGGTAAACCATCTGGCTCACCCCGTCAGCCGCCAGGTTCGGGAGCGCCGCTTCAATCCGTTGGGGATTGTTCAGGAGTTCATCGGCCAGGGATTTGATGCTGTCCGGATAGGTCGCGGAAAACAGCAGGGTCTGGCGCTTTTGGGGCAGATACGCCGCCACCTCAAGAATATCGTCAATAAACCCCATGTCCAGCATCCGGTCCGCCTCATCAAGCACCAGGATTTTGACTTTTGAGAGATCCAGCGTCCTCCGGTTGGCATGATCCAGGAGCCGTCCCGGAGTTGCCACCACAATATCCACCCCGCGGTTTAACCGTATGATTTGCGCGTTGATGTTGATCCCCCCGTAAATCACCGTTGCACGCAGGGACAACCGGCGGCCGTAATCCTGCATGGCTTCCCCCACCTGGGCCGCCAGTTCCCGGGTGGGAACCAGGACCAGGGCCCGGGGCTGCCTTTTCTTTTTTGCAGGCGGTTCTTCACTCAGCATCTGAACGATGGGCAGGGCGAATGCCGCCGTTTTTCCGGTGCCGGTCTGGGCGCCCGCAAGAATGTCGACGCCCGCAAGAATAACAGGGATCGCCCGGGTTTGAATGGGCGTGGGCGCAGTGTATCCCTGGGCGGCGACAGCGCTCAGCAGCTCGGCCCGAAGGCCCAGTTTTTCAAAAGACATATATCATCACTCCGTGTGTCAAATTTTTTGTCAAAAGCTTATTTCCCGGCGTATTTCCGGCACCACTGGTGCGGTCGACGGTAAAGGTTGAGGGCAGGGACCATTTCGTGGGTTAAATAGCGGTTGCCGACCCTGTCCGGATGGACGCAGTAATTATAGGCCGGTCCGTCGATCATCATCGGCATATACCTGTTTTCCGGCACAAAAAACCGGCACGTCGCGCAGCTCTCTCCGGGTTTTTTGAAAGAAATCACCTCAGCCAACGCACCAATCCTTTAATATTGTTTATTTTTAAGATCAGCGTGTCATTCTTTTCGTTTCTTAATTCTTTTTATCTTAGCTGTTTTTCCATGTAGATGATACATGTTTTTATTTGAGCAATGAGATCCATGCACGGACTTTTATGAAAAACCGCCTCATGCCCGTGAAATGTAAACAATGGTTCTCATTCGGCAAGCGATATGTTAATTCAGGTTCGGCCCTGAGTGACAAATTTTATACGGACACCATCTTTTGACTTGATCTAATTATCAAATATTATTATACAAAATTTTGTATGGTGGTTACAATAAAATAGAAAAGGATACAATTTTGACCGGCCATAAGACGGATGGGAATGTATTTGCAATCAATGAAATTCAACTGATTTTAAAAATTAAGCAGAAACACAGCATTCTTGCTGACTTTATCGATTGAATCAAGGAAGGGGATCATCATGAAACGCAAGGGGTTGATGAAAAGTCCGTTGCTTTTGTCGGTTGCGCTTGTTCTTATGGGAATGTTTACCGGCTGCACCTCGCGGCGGGGTTGCGGTGCAAATCGTTGCGGATATTCCTTATGTCGATGATGGCATAGATAAACACCGGCTGTATATCTACACGCCTGAAAATGCCGCTTTGGCAAAAGTTATTTTTTTTGTGCCTGGCGGGGCCTGGCGGCAGGGTGACAAGGATCAGTATGCGGAAATGACGACTACCCTGGCATCGTATTATGGCTTTGTCGTGGTTGCGATCAACTACAGACTGTCAAACGATGAGGACGGGGCGGCGGTGCATCCGGATCATATTGAGGATGTGGCCCTGGCCTTTCAATGGGTGATGGAAAATATCGGCCGGTATCAAGGCGATCCTTCCGCTGTTGTTCTTTTTGGACAATCCGCCGGCGCGCATCTGGTGGCGTTGCTTGCCACGGATGAGCAATATCTGAACGCAGTCGGATACGGGGTTTCGAACATACGGGGAGTCATCGCCATGAGCGGGGTGTATGAATTGCCGGATTTCGTCAAGTATCCGGCAAATCCTTTGAATCTGGCTCTTGATGATATCCTTTTATATAAGGGGATTTTCGTTAACGCGTTTGGCTCCTGGGATGAATCCGTTATCGGTCCGGCCTCGCCGGCGCGTCATGTGAATTATGGCCAGCCGCCTTTTTTGGTGATTCATACCGAATACGATATGCCGGGATTTGTGGATGACGCCGACCATTTTTATAACGTTATCCATGCCCTGAACGGCCCTTTTGCCGAAATCAATGGTTTGAAAAAATCCGATTATTCGGCTGAAACCTGGGATACGGCCACTGAGCTGGCTGCCGCTGAACCCATGCTGGCGGACTATATCGGCCATTATGCGGAAGTGGTTGCCATCAATAAAAAAGACCGGGAAAAAATCCCCACCACCTGGATTGTCGATTTCGTGAACCGGGAATAAGTTCCGGGTCTGACGATAATATTAACTTATAGTCCGTGGCGCATGAATTGATACCGTCTCTTTAATTACAATAGGTAATAGCGGTATCAAGTCATGTGCGAAGACCTATAGGAGGAATATAATGAAAGGATGGACGGAAGAAGAAGTTAAAAACCGGGAGTTGATGGCCCCCTGCGGTCTGTATTGCGGAGCCTGCGGCATTTATATCGCCACCAGGGACGGCAATGAGAAGCTTAAAACCGCTCTCGGCAATCTTTATGGAACGCGGCCCGAGGATACCGAATGTTACGGATGCATGCAGGCCGAACCCTATAAGAAACTTTACAGTTTTTGTACAGACTGTAAAATGCGGCAATGCGTCCGGTCCAAAGGCTATTATTCCTGCCACCAGTGCGAGGACTGGCCCTGCGGAATGGTGGAGAATTTCGGCATTGCCACGGGCATGCGGGTCATGAAACGAACGATTCCCATCTGGCGGGAGAAAGTGGCCGAACTGGGGGATGAAAAAGGGAGTGAAGCCTGGGCCAGGTCCGAATGTGAACGATACCATTGCCCGGACTGCGGGAACTCTCTGTTTCGCGGCGCACAAACATGCCGGGCTTGCAAACGGTCTGTTGCCGAGGATCTGGATGGGTCACTCTGATTGATTCATCATTCCTCATTCCCCTGAGATTCCCCCGGGCCAGGGAAAAATAGATGCCGGCCAGGCATAAGCCCGTAAAAATAAGGAAAATGACCTTGGCGCTCACTAAAAACAGGGTCTGATTGGATGCGCACACGGGTTTCCCGCCGAGGCACAGGGAAAAAATGACGGTGACAATGGCCATGCTTGCCATTTGGCCCAACAGGCGCATGGTCGCCACCGCGCCGGATGCGATCCCGAAATGTTTTTTCTCCACCGAACCCATGAGGGCGTTCATGTTCGGCGACGAAAACAGGGCGAACCCCACCCCCAGCATCACCAGTATGCCCAGCACATACCCCACCGGTGTTTTTGGACTTATAAAAATCAATTGAATCAAGCCCATCGCCGTCAGGCCCATGCCTATGGAGGCGAGAAACCGGGGCTCCACCCGGTCCGACCATCTTCCGGCAACCGGCGACAGCAGGGCCTGAACCACGGGCTGGGCCACCAGAATAAAACCGGCGGTCTGGGGATTGAAGCCTTTGACCAGTTGAAGATAGAGGCTCATCATAAACGTGACGGCGAATGTGGCCGCATAATTGATGAGCGCTGCCAGGCTGGAGAACGCGAACACCCGGTTGTTCTGAAACAGCCCCACTTCAAAAACCGGCCAGGGAATCGACTGTTCATGTTTGAAAAACAGAAAAAATCCCAGGATGCCGCATCCGGCAGCTATGAAACCTTTAAGTTCCGGGGCCAGGGACGCGCCATACATGAGGAGCAGAAGGGACGCGGCATAAATCACGCTGCCGGTGAGATCAAAGGTTTCGCCCGGCTGCCCCTTCCATTCTTTTTTCAAGAAAATCATGGTGATGGCGACGGAAACGACACCCAGGGGCAGGACCGACCAAAACACGCTGCGCCAGCCGAAATGGTGGGTGAGGACACCGCCTGCGGTGGGTCCCACGGAAAGGCCCACATACACCGCCGCCACATAAATGCCGATGGCCCGGCCCCGGCGGTCCGGCGGAAACACGGAGGTCAGGATCGCCATACCCGTGGACACGATCATGGCGGCGGAAAACCCCTGTACGGCCCTTAAGAAAATCAGCATGGGAACGGAACCGGCCAGGGACAGGAAAAAAGCGGATGCGGTCAAAAGCAGCAATCCGATGGTGAAAATTCTTTTCCGGCCGTAAATATTGGCGATTTTCCCCATCGGCACCAGAAATAAGGCGGTGGACAGAAGATAGGACGTGGCGACCCAGCTCAGCATCACCGCGCTCACCGCAAATTCGGTCTGTATGGCGGGCAGGGCCACGTTGACCGCGGATATGAGGTAAGGGCCGATAAACGACGTGACGGTTGCCACCAGCAGGGTGGACGCCTCCAGCCGTCGGTTTTCGGATGTTTCAGGCATATAATTCATCCTGGAACGTTATATGTCTGAATTTGTATTGTATTCCAATCCGGAAACGCCCGGTCAACATGGCGGAATCGGCCAGCAGTTTCCGGGCGGCCTGTGACTGGCGAAGCGAAAACGAACGACGGGCGCACCCAAACGCTTTCTCGTAATCGCCAACCGCAAATGCGGTTTCTGCTTTTTCAAGATACGCGGCCGCGTCGTCTTCAATTCGAATTAAAAGGCCGATTTCGGTCCCGCAACGGTGGCAGACGGGTTTCCCTTTATATGATGCTTGGCAGGTGGGGCAGCGTTCCATCCGATGTTACCCTATATAAAAAAGGATGTCATCCAGTGTTGCAACCGCAGCATCCGCATCCTCCCACCGTTTTTCGGCGGCAGCATCATGAATGTCTTCAATCAGCCCGATCATCTCATTCCGGTCATCCTCTGACGCCTGCTCAAGTTTTTCTTCGGCCCTTTCAATCACGGATGCATATTTTGCAGGAAGCTTTTCCATGGTACGTTTATCAATGTTCTCCGGATCATCTTCCTCATCGTCGATGTCTGACCAAATGCTGTCGATCCGGCGGCGGGTGTCGGTCAGATCTTCTTCGGAAAAACGGGACATGGCATTTTCAATCACTGCGCTGATTTCTTTTCCGGAAACTTTTTCAACGGCCCGGACTTTCAGGATACCATTCACATCCAGATCGAAATGTAATATGATTTCGCTTCCTTCCGGAGCGGGAGTCAGATGGAACAAATAGTTGCCCAAAAGAATATTATCAAGCGCGTTTCTTTCTTCACCCTGGCAGATCTTGACATCAACCGCTTCCTGGTCGTCATACATAGTGAAAAATACCTCGCTTTTTCGCGCAGGCAGTTTGGTATTGCGCCGGATCAACGGAACCGCCATGTCCATGGTTGGTTGGCCGTCGATCTCGCCTGCTGCGGACGTGCCGAAAGTGTATGGCGTGACATCAATCAGCACTCCGGAATGGTCCATTCCCATTTCCCGTCCGGCCTGCATGCCTGCGCCTACGGCGACACAGAGATCAGGGTCGATTTCACTGTGGGGGAGATGTCCGATCTTATGTTCAAGCAGTTCGGACACTCTGGGAATCCGGGTGCTGCCGCCCACAAGGATTATTTTTTCGATGGCGGAGGGCAGCACGCCGGCATCTTTCATGGCTTTTGTAACCGATTCCATGGTCCGGGCCAGATCGGGTTCGATCATGGCTTCAAATTCCAACCGGGACAACTCAAAAGAGAGATGCACATCCCGGCCCTGCACTTTGCCGATATGGTCTTCTTCAATAACGGCGAACGGCCCGGATGAGAGTTCGATTTTGGCTTTTTCCGCCGCTCTTTTAAGGCGCGCCCGGATGGTGATGTTATTTTTGATATCGAGTTGATGTTCGCTTTGAAGATGTTCCGCCAGACGATCCACGATTTTCCAGTCAAAATCATCACCCCCCAGATGGTTGTCGCCGGTGCTGGAAAGCACTTCCACCACGCCTTTTTCAATTCTGACAATGGATACGTCAAATGTGCCGCCGCCCAGATCATAGATCAAAATTCGTCTGGATTCCGGATCGCTGCTTTCATATGCAAGGGCCGCTGCGGTGGGTTCGTTGATGATACGCACCACCTGAAGCCCTGCGATTTCACCGGCTTCCCGCGTCGCCTGGCGCTGGGCATCGGTGAAATAAGCCGGAACCGTTATCACTGCTTTGGAAACGGTCTTTTTTAAAGCCCTTTCCGCACGGGCTTTCAGGGCTTTCAAAATAAAAGCGGATATTTCCTGGGGGCTGAAAGCAGCGTCCCCGAGTTTAATTTTCTGATCGGTGCCCATCAGCCTTTTCACGGACAAAATGGTTTTTTCAGGGGCTGCAAGGGCCTGATTGTAGGCTTCAAGACCTGCGACGATGACGCCCGCCGGATTTAAACCCACGCAGGAAGGAAAGATGCCGTTGTCGTTTTCTTTAATGACGTCAACCGTTCCATCAAAAATAAATGCCACTTCGGAATTGGTGGTTCCCAGATCAATGCCGATAATCGGTTCCATAAACTGCTCCCTAAAATAAAAAATATTTATAATAAAACAGGTAGTTAGACTGAAGACTGTTAGGCTGTAGGGCTGTCTGAATCAATCATTTTTTGAAAGCAGCCCACGCTGACTGCCCTAATAGCCTACAGTCTAACAGCCTTCAGCCTTTCATCCGTTCACAACCACTTCGGCGAGCCTCAGCACAGTGTCGCCGTGCATAAACCCGCCCAGCTGCTCTTCAAGCACAATTCCTTCTTTTTCCATGGGATCGCTTCGCCGGCCGACCGCCCGCATAAAGGCCGGGTCAAAGGGCATGCCGATGGTCGAGAGCGGGGTGATGTGAAACCGGGTCAAAATTCTGTCAAACCGGCGCAATGCCATTTCATAGCCTTCCACCACCCCTTGGAGACGCTCGCGAGTGGATTTCCGGAAAAAATAGACTTGTTCAAGCGCTGCCTTGCCTGCTCCCAATCCCCTTGAAAGGGCATCCCGCACATCCAGAAAATGCTCGACTGACTTAATTTCAGCGGTCATGCGAATCCGTTCTTCTAAAGAGTCCAGATCCCGGCTGGCTTTCTGAAACAGGGTGATGGACGCTTTCATGCTTTCCACGAGATTTTCATGGGTGCGTATGGCGGTGTGCTGTTCTCTGTTCTGAAGTTTGATCTCCTGCCGCAATGCGACAAATTCACTCAACAGGGTGTATAAATCACAGCCGAGTATTGGCATGTCATCGTCCACGCCACTCCGGGTTATGCCACCGTCAGGCCTGGGTCTGCCTTCAGGCAAGCCATCAAGCCATTTTCTGAAATCCGCCAATGCCCTGTCTTTCCACGTCGGTTCGGGGATTTCAACAATTTCGTTTTCCGGAACGGTTGGTTCCGGCTGCCATTCTGCTGATGGTTTGCGTCGGAATCGGGCGAAAAACGTTTTCATCGGGTTATCCGGCTTCATGATTCCCCCGAGAGTCCGGCTGCATTCAGCAAATCCGAAAGAGAAATCCGGCGCCGGGTGATATTGATCGACCGCCCCAGAGCACGGAGAGCGGATTCGGAATCAACAACCCCATGTACGCCGGTAATCCGGCTTTCGATGGCATGTCTTCTGGATTTAATCCGCTCATATGATTCGGTAATATCCTGAAACCGCTGAGGATTCTTTTCCGGGGGATATTGTTTCACCAGTTTGAGATACTGGTCCCGGATGGTTTCATCAGAAGCGTCAATGTCCAGTCCGAGTATAAAATAATCTGATAACATATAATAATCCGTTGGTTATGATTTATGCTTTGCCGAAAATAAGAATCCGTGCCTCGCGGGAAAGATTCTGAATGGTGGTTTTATCCATACCCTTGCCGAGTTCGTTAAAATCCATTGGAAACGGTCCGCGCATCATTTCGTTTCTCAATTTTATCAGTTTGCTGACCGGAGCGCCTTTTAACCCGGACGCCGCTGCGAGTTTTTCGAGTTTCGAGACAAAAAACGCATTTGCAGCGGGAAGGTCATGATTCAATTCATCGTCGTCAAATTCGTCATCATCCTCCCAATTATCAAACTCATCTTCATAATCCATATAATAGGGAGATGACAGCAAATCAAAGTCAAATTCGCTTAACGCCTTTTTCAGCCGTGTTTTATTCTCTGCAAACCCGGCCAGACGGCGGGATGCAAGCCGAAAAAGTCCGATTTCATCTTTCGGCACCTGGTCAATGATATCCCAAAACATGTTATTGTCATTGGTCAGCTCTCCGGTGAAATGCCGGACGGCCACCTCATAAAATCGAAGCAACAGAGAGAAGTTATTGGGGGCAGTCTTTTTGCGGCGTTTGATTTCCTGTTGCACGATTTGATAATGCCCGCTGCCGGTCAGGCTGTCGAAAATGGGCAGCAGGTGGTGGTCGTCAATCAACTTGAGAAGCCCGGCTTTGGCCTTTTCAATAAAAAGCCCGGCCAGATTATCAATGGGGATGACCGGAAGTTCCAGGGAAAGCGGCGACAACAGTATAACCAGTTCCGAATGCGTCAACTGATGCGCGCCGGCAAGATGGCGGCAAAGGATCTGATCCACCACCCTTACCAGTTTGGCATCCAGGACATACCCATTGGACTGGCCGTGGCCGGAATTCTTCACTTCCAGATACAAGACGCCCAGCGCTTTCAAACGCTCCACAGGCAACATGGGTCGGAGTAATTCATCCAGCACTCGGCCAGCATCTCCGGGATCCATCAGCGTTATATTTTTAAACAGCGACATCTGGCCATGCCCCGCCAACTTGAGCAGCATTTTTTTTTCAGCAACCAGAAACCGCATATTCGGGCTGTCAAGCGCTTCCGCTTTTTCGATATCCTGGGCCGCCGGTTCCATGTTGCGGCGTTTGAAATTCTTATCCGCCGATATCAACAGGGACATGACGCGCATATTCACCACGCGAATATCGTGGGGGGCCCGCTTGACCGCCTCATTTAATATGGTTTCCGCTTTTCGGAAGGCGTTTTTCGTGTAATACAGCCTGGCCAGTTCCAGGCAGGGAAAAGGGTCTTCCGGAAAATGGGCGTTCATCCGGAGAAGGCCCTGTTCGATCCAGTTTTTTGACTCCCGGTCCACTGAGGGGAGTGAAACCAGAAATTCATAAATTTGCCTGTTGTCCGGATCATATTGAATCGCACTCACGAGGGATTCCGCCAACAATCCTTCGTGGGTGGCGGACGTCAGGTTCAGGCGGGTTTTTAAATCTTCAAAGGCGTTGGGCGGAATGGCGCGCCGTCCCCGCCGATTTTTATATTGTTTTATAGAATGCAGGATGACGCATCCCGCTGCAATGTCCTGATCTTCCTTTTTCGGGAATTCAATGTTCAGAAGCGGCAGATAGTGCTTGATCTCAAGAAAAGGGATATCCGGCTCAGCGAAAGAGCCTATTTTTGCCTTCAGCAGCCTGGCAAGATCCTTCGGCAGCAGGGAATCACCCATTTTAAAATATTCCTGGGGCTTCATGCTGTCGTTAAGAACCAGAAACCATAACAATTCCAGAATGTGGAAAGCAGCTCTGGCCGGTTCTCGGGGATAGACGTGCGCGGCCGTTTTCAAGATGAAATTTTCAGCGCCTTTGAAACGTTTATGCCGGATTTCTTCCAATATCCGGAGAGCGTCGCTTTCAAGATGAACGGGACCGTCCCACAGGCAAGCAATAGTCCGGTTGTTTTCAGCCATTTTCCCGGCAAAGGCTTTGAATGCCGAATTCGCCGGTATCATGGAGAGTGCCCGCTGCATTCCGGCATTATCTTCCTTATAAAAGCAAACCATGGCATGACACATGAGTCGCAAGGTCGACCAGGGGGAGGAACGGGGCACCAGTTTCAAGGCTTCAAGTCCGGATTCCCATTCGCCTTTGTTCATAAAACAGGTGGCAGTCATCGCAGCTTGGGCATCTCTTTTTAAAGGCGCTTTATCGGTAAGGAGTTCAAGGATATCCCATTGCTGATGGACCAGAAAAAGTTCTGCAAGCCAGGTTTCGATGGATTCGGAAGCGCCGGCAGTGCCCAGGTATTTGGAATAAATGGACACAGCCTGCCGGATGCCGCTGGTTTTGATGAAGGGAAGAAGTTCCTGTTCCGTCAGTTGATGATATGAGGGCATTAAGGCGGACGCAAGCTGGTTCACTGATGCCGCTTCAACGTGCAATCCCTTCTCCCGTAACTGGGCCGCTCGAAAAGAATAGGCCTTGAACAGCAGGGGATCGATTTCATTCCGGGTTCCGCTTTTTTTGGCCGCCATTTTCAGGGTTTCGATGGCGTCCCGATATTTTCCGGAATTCAGCAACTCGGTGCCGTGGTGGAGCAGCTCGTCTGCGGAAGCGGTTTTGAAAAGTTCATGATTTTTATTCTGGGATGTCTTTTTGCGTTTGTTTTTCGCCATGGTCCGGTTCTGATGGTAAGGTTCTGTTTATAAAATAAATAATAGATAAGCGTAAATTTTCGCTGTGGGCGCACTTGATGCAGGTCCGAAGCGGACGGGGGCCAAACGCTTTCCGGCAAAACTACGGAAAGCCGCTCGCATTTCCTCCCGTTAAGGCGGCAATTTATAATAACAGTCGCCGGAAAGTCAAGAATGGTTCTGTCTTCTGGCTTATGACGTGCTGCGGCTTCCTCCGGTTTAAGCGAGGACATGCCGTCATGTGACCGCCTCATTTCGCAAGATGGCGTTCGATACCCCAGGAAAGGCGTGCGATATCGGCTTTCGGAACGGCAAACGATTCAAATACGGACTGCCATTTCACCAGGGATTCACGAACACGGTCAACGATTTCGGAAGCGCCGGACACTTTTTCCATTTTTCCGATCTGCTTGAGTTCATCGGAACCGGGGGCGATGTAATTCCCATTGAAATGCAGCACATGTTCCCGCCGGTCAGTCGTATCCGGCATCAGATCATAGGCGGGCGACAAAAAATATCCATGATCATCATGGATTATGGTGAAATTTTTCAGGTGGTCGTCGGTGTTTCCAATCAGGGCGTTAAATGTCATCTGGCTGAAAATATTGTGAATATCTATTTCAGGCTGTGCACTGTATTTGCGGATGATCTCAAAAAGATCGTGATAGCCGAACCGGTAAACCCCTTCGGCACACAAGAGCGTCTGCATGCTGATCATGTGCCGGCGGCCGGGCAACCCGATATCCATTCGCCGGATGTCAAACCGCTTGATCAGTAATACCTTTCGCCGGGCGCATGGCATTATTTTTGTCTCGGACACATTCAATCCTGCCTGTCGCGCCAGCGCCATGGTCGCCGCCTCAATAACAACCATGTTTAACCGGTCACGACGGCTGGGAAATTTGACCATCCATTGATCGCCGGCTGCATCCGCAATCAGCGCCTTGGGGCGTGCCCCGCCTGGAGATGAGGCGGCCTGAAAGAGCATGGCCATTTCATCATCGGGTACCGGTTCGCCGGCATCATACCGCAGGGCGATGCGGAGCAGGTCTGTCAGGGAAATCATGTCCGCATCCGCTCGAACGGGGAGAGGTGCGCCTTCCTGAGTATAGGACAATGCGCCAAGGCCGGATGAACCCAGAGCCAGCAGCAGATTCGGGATCGTCCATTCCCTGCGCTGAAGCCCGGCTTTTCGCACCAGCAAATTGCGGCCCCAGTCATCCGGAAGAGAATCTTCAAATACGCCGTGAACTCCGCAGGGCCGGTCACATGCAAACGGATTCACGCCCAGAGGCAGACTGACCGGATCAAGGGGAAATGCTTTCGGATGACCAAGGTATTGCGGATGGTATCTGAATTCGCCCGAAACCCGCCCCCGTTTGTCCGGGTCTTCGCACACCATATCACCGGCAGGCAAGCAGACACCATCGGGTAATGTCACCCACACATGAATCCATTTCATGATATTTTCCTTTTTGATGCCCGTTTCCGATTGGCTGCGGGCTTCCTTTCCATCCGGTCAAACAGGCTCTTTCCTGGGGCAAGAACGGCGTCGAGGTCGTTAAGCCGGTCAAGCGCCCATAATGCTTCGATAAAAGCGCCGACAGCAACGTTCGAGTCCCCTTGCTCCAGCTTCCGCAACGTGGGCACGGACACCCCGATGCGCACGGCGAATCGGGCTTTCGGTTCATTCCGGGCCAGCCGCGCATCGCGTAGCCGTCCCCCGATCATTCGTAACGTGGCTTGTGAGTCAACAGAAATCATAATTTGCTTTATTAGCTTAAAATTGATTTAAAAGCAATTATATTTTCTGTTGATTAGGATTGTGTTTTTCGAACTGTAAGACACAAAGGATAAAAGGAGGCAGGGAATAATAAAATCCTTGTTAAGTGCTGAATATAATGTTTAAACAATACAATACAAATAATCGAGCCCGTGCAATAAACAGGTGGATTGAGCAGTGGCGGAAAAGCAGGTTATCTCTAAAAAACGAGTTGCTGATCATGGCGAAGTGTTGACCGGCAAGCGTGAGGTCAACGCCATGCTGGATCTGGTGAAGCAAGAAACCGAACGCATCGACTCACGGTTTCTGGAACCTGCCTGCGGCACGGGCAATTTTCTGACGGAAGTGCTTACGCGGAAGTTGCGCGTCGTTTCCGCCCGGTACGGCAAGAGCCAGCTCGAATATGAGCGAAACGCCGTGCTCGCCGTATCTTCCCTCTACGGCATCGATATCCTGGAAGACAATGTCGCCGAATGCCGCAAGCGGCTTTTTGATATCTTTGATCAGGCATACACCGGCCTTTTCAAAAACGCTGCAAAGGACGAATGCCGCAACGCGGTCCGGTTCATTCTTTCCAAAAACATCATTCACGGCGATGCGCTTAAGCTTTCAACCGTCGGCCCCAAACCACGCCCCATCACCTTCTCCGAATGGTCGCCCGTCAACGGCAGCATGCTGAAGCGGCGCGACTATATGCTTGCGTATCTTGTCGAAAAACAGGGTGGCTACGAGCGTTCTCTGTTCAGTGATGAAGACGGCCGGGCGGCAGATCTCAAAGACCCGGTGAAAGAATACCCCTTAACCCACTTCCTGAAGGTGGCCGATGCCGAGCAGCCATAATTACAATCCCGATGTGCTGACCTGCCTTGCCAATCTGAGCAGCGACGAGGTGTTCACGCCGCCGCAACTGGCGAATAAAATACTGGATTTATTGCCGACGGAATTATGGAACGATGAAAACGCCACATTCCTTGATCCTGTCTGCAAGTCCGGTGTGCTTCTTCGGGAAATCGTCAAACGCCTGGATGCGGGACTGGCGGGCCGGATCCCCGACCGGCAGACCCGGATCAACCATATTTTCAAGCACCAGATTTTCGGCATCGCCATCACCGAATTGACGGCGCTTCTTTCCCGCAGAAGCGTCTACTGTTCCAAAAAAGCGGACGGGCAATACGCCGTATGCGAGGTATTCAACGATCCCCAGGGCAATATCCGCTTTGACCGGGTGGAACATACATGGGAAAACGGCAAATGCGTTTTTTGCGGCGCAAGTCAGAAGGAATACGACCGGGATGAAGAACTGGAATCCCATGCTTATCGGTTCATCCACACGGAAACGCCAGAGGAGATTTTCAATATGAAGTTCGATGTAATTGTGGGCAATCCGCCGTATCAGTTGAGTGATGGGGGGTTTGGAGCAAGCTCCAGCCCCATTTATCAGCATTTTGTAAAACAGGCCAAACGGTTGAATCCTCGCTTTTTGACAATGATTATTCCGGCACGCTGGTTTTCTGGCGGGAAAGGGCTTGATGCTTTTCGCCACGATATGTTGAACGACCGGTGCATCCGCGTTATTCGTGATTTCACCAATGCGGATGAATGCTTTCCGGGTGTAGAGATTAAAGGCGGTGTCTGTTATTTTCTTTGGGACAGAGACAATCCCGGCGACTGCACTGTGCAGACCTTTCGCGGCGGCAATTTGTCGACTCCTGTTTCGCGCACGTTGCTTGAAAAAAACGGCGATACCTTTATTCGCTACAATGAAGCGATTCCCATTCTTCATAAGGTTCAATCATTGAATGAACCGACGATGGACGCCCAGGTCAGCGTGCGAAAACCTTTTGGATTTGCAACAAATTTTTCGGCATACAAGGCCCATATTTTTGAGGATGGGGTAAAAATTTATGCGAGGGGCAAGTGCGGATATATTGCCGCAGACCAAATCACCATCAACCGGGAATGGATAGCCAAACACAAAGTACTCATCAGTAAAGCGTATAATGCGGGAGACGATTATCCGCATCAAATTCTCAATGTGCCGCTTTATGCGGAACCGGAATCGTGCTGCACTGAAACCTATATGGTTGCCGGAACTTATGACAGCGAGACAGAAGCGCGGAATCTGATGAGGTATATCGGAACAAAGTTTTTCCGCTTCCTGGTCATGCTCAAAAAAAACACGCAGGATGCCACAAAAACCGTTTATGCCTTCGTCCCGATAACGGATATGACGGAAACATGGACCGACGAAAAGCTCTACAAAAAATACGGTTTAACAGAAGACGAAATCGCCTTTATTGACGCCATGATCCGCCCGATGGAGGTGGGGAGTGAATAAGGAACAGGCCTTGGCGATTTTTGATAATTACCGGATTCGCAGAACCTATGATGAAGAAGCAGAGATATGGTATTTTTCCGTGGTGGATATTATCGCGGCGCTGATTCAGCAGCAGGACTATCAAACTGCACGCAAATACTGGAATAAATTGAAAGAACGGCTCAAAAAAGAGGGCAGCGAGTCGGTGACAAATTGTCACCGACTGAAACTTGAAGCTGCTGATGGGAAAAAATATCTGACCGATGTAGCCAGTCCGGAAACCCTCCTGCGAATCATCCAGTCCGTGCCAAGCCCCAAAGCGGAACCCATCAAATTATGGCTCGCCAAAGTCGGCTATGAGCGCATTCAGGACATGAGCGATCCGGCCCGTTCCCTTGACCGAGCCCGTGAATACTGGCAGCAGCACGGCAGAAGTGAAAAGTGGATTCAACAGCGGATGATGGGCCAGGAAACCCGCAACAAGCTCACGGATTACTGGAAAAACCATGAGATCAAAGGCGCCATTGATGGATAGAACACGCACCATTGAAAAGGTTTACCGGAAAATCGACATCCACGCCCAGCCCAGCGATTTTGCGTACTGGCAAACCCAGCCCTATGAAAAACGTCTGGCGGCTTTGGAGGAAATCCGAAGGGAATATCACGAGGAAAAAGATGCTTCTGAATCAAGATTTCAAAGAGTTTATCGAATCATTAAACGATAATCGGGTCCGGTATCTGGTGGTGGGCGGGTATGCCGTCGCGCTCCATGGTCATCCCCGTTACACCAAGGATATTGACATCTGGATTGAGATGACGCCGGAAAACGCAAAAAGGGTAGTGACGGCGCTTCAGCACTTCGGTTTCGGCTCTCTGGAGCTGACACCGGAGGATTTTCTGACGCCTTCCCAGGTGATTCAACTGGGATACCCGCCACGCCGGATCGACCTGCTTACATCACTTGAGGGCGTTGATTTTGAATCGTGTTATCCGGCAAGGATAACGGTTCTCATCGACGGAGTGAATGTGGATTTCATTGACCTCCCCAATCTGAAAAAGAACAAGCTATCCACAGGCCGGCATCAGGATCTGGCGGATCTGGAAAATTTAAAATAATAAACGGATCGGCCTTGATCAAAATTTCGGCCATATGGTTTTTGGGGGAGTGCGAGGAAAAAGAATCCCAACGGGATTCCGTGCATAGCCCAGGGTAGCGGCTTTCGCCGCAACCCTGGGCTTTATGACGCTGCCCCGTTGGGGCAAAAAACCAATTTTTATTTTTTATCTGACGGCTTTTCTCTGCGTCCCTGCGTCTCTGCGCGATATAATTATTTTAAAAATGCTGATTTTAATCTGCGGGAATCCGCGTCATCTGCGGATAAAAATAAGGAAGTCTTTGAATGATCACGGATAATTTCTTTCCCCGGCGGCCAAACGCCAAACCCGCCATCTACGCCTATGAGGACACACACCCCCAGTATGCGGGCCTGCTCAAGGTGGGCTATACCACCAAGGACGCCCAAACCCGCGTGGCAAAACAATACCCTACATTGCGCCCCGGTGATCCGCCTTATCGGATTGTTTTGGAAGAATCCGCCATGCGGAGCGACGGCACAACATTCACCGATCATGACGTTCACCGGTGTTTGCGAATCCACGGCGTTAAAAACCCGGAAGGGGAATGGTTTCAGTGCAAGCCGGAGGATGTCAGGGCCGCCATCATCGCCATTAAAACCGGGCGGATGAACGAGGAAAACCGGTCCCTTGATTTTCAGATGCGGCCGGAACAGAAGGCGGCGGTGGAAAAAACCATTCACTATTTCACGAGTTTCCGGTCGGAAAACGGGGACAAGCCGCCCCATTTCCTGTGGAACGCGAAAATGCGCTTCGGCAAGACCTTCGCCGCCTATCAGCTTACCCGGAAAATGGGCTGGCGCAAGGTGCTGGTGCTGACTTTCAAACCGGCGGTGCAGGGCGCGTGGGAAGATGATCTGAAGGGGCATATTGATTTTGACGGCTGGCAGTTTATCTCGCCCCACGGCCTGACCTATGAGGACGCGGACAAGAAAAAACCGTTCGTATGTTTCGGATCATTTCAGGATTATCTGGGCAAAAACAAAAGCACGGGCGGCATCAAGACCAAGAACGAATGGGTGCATACGACGAACTGGGATTGCGTGATTCTAGACGAATACCATTACGGGGCGTGGCGGGAAAGCGCACGGGAGTTGTTTGAGGCGGAAGACCGGAATGAAATCGAATTTGCGGAAGGCCAGGGCATCAACGATTTTGATGAAGAAATCATGCCCATCACCACAAACGCCTATCTCTATCTTTCCGGTACGCCGTTCCGGGCCATTGCCTCCGGCGAATTTATCGAGGAACAGATTTTTAACTGGACCTATTCGGATGAACAGCGGGCCAAAAAGGAATGGATGGGCAGGGACAATCCTTACGCGGCCCTGCCCCGCATGGTGCTGTTGACTTATCAGCTCCCGGACGCCATCCGGGAAATCGCCATGCAGGGGGAGTTTGACGAATTTGATTTGAATGTTTTCTTTTCAGCAACAGGCGCCGGGGACAAGGCAACATTCGCCTATCCGGACGAGGTTCAGAAATGGCTGGATTTAATCCGGGGCGCGTTTCTGGAAACCACCATCGACAACCTGAAGCTGGGGGCCAAAAAGCCGCCCATGCCGTTTTCGGACGCCCGGCTGCTCAATGTGCTGTCCCATACATTCTGGTTTCTGCCCAGTGTCGCGTCCTGTCATGCCATGAAAAACCTGCTCAAAAAGCGGCAGAACAAATTTTATCATGATTACCGGGTGATTGTGGCGGCAGGAACCAGCGCCGGGATCGGTGCGGCGGCTCTGCCGCCGGTGCAGGAGGCCATGGATGATCCCCTGAAAACCCGAACCATCACCCTTTCCTGCGGGAAACTGACCACCGGGGTGACGGTCAAACCCTGGGCCGGCATTCTGATGCTGCGAAACGCCTCCACTCCGGAGACGTATTTTCAGGCGGCATTTCGTGTGCAATCCCCCTGGACTGTCAAAAATCCGGATAGTGCATCGCCCAACCGGGAGCAGATCATCAAAGAAGAATGCTATGTGTTTGATTTTGCGCCGAACCGGGCGTTGCGGCAGATCGCCGATTACAGTTGCCGATTAAATGTGGATGAATCCAACCCGGAAAAGAAGGTGGAGGAATTCATCAGCTTCCTGCCCGTGCTGGCATACGACGGCAGTTCCATGAAGCAGATGGATGCCGCCGGGATTCTGGACATGGCCATGAGCGGAACCACCGCCACCCTGCTGGCCCGGCGATGGGAAAGCGCCCTGCTGGTTAATGTGGACAACAGCACCTTGCAGCGCCTGATGGCAAGTGAGGATGCCATGAATGCACTCATGCGCATTGAAGGATTTCGCAATCTGAATCAGGAAATCGAAACCATTATCAACAAGTCGGAGGCAGTGAAAAAGGCGAAAAAAGAAGCCAACGACAAAGAACTTTCCGCCACAGAAAAAAAAGCGCTGACCGACGAAGAAAAGGAATTCAAAAGCAAACGAAAACAGATTCAGGAAAAACTCATCAAATTCGCCACCCGCGTGCCGGTGTTCATGTATTTGACCGATTACCGGGAGCGATGCCTCAAAGATGTCATCACACAACTGGAACCGGGGCTTTTCAGAAAAGTGACCGGCCTCTCCGTGAAAGACTTTGAATTGCTCGTGAGTCTGGGGGTATTCAACAGCGCTCTGATGAATGACGCCGTTTACAAATTCAAGCGGTATGAGGACGCAAGCTTGAGCTATACCGGCATCAACAGGCATGAAGGTGAAGATATCGGGCTATATGATACGGTGCTCAGTAAAACGGATTACCCTTCAGTGTTCGAGAATGTTTCGGAAAGAAATTGAGAATTACCTTTTACTGCCTGAAAAAGAATCTGATCAGATCATCTCAAAGGCAGAAAACGCTTTTTCTGTTTGCGATCAACTCGAATCCTAAATCACAAAATCCCGGCAGGATTCCGAATTGGTCATGCAGGCGGTTCTGAAAGAAGCATTTGAGGGATAAACCCCATCGCCATCAGGCCAAGAAATTGGATTGTTAAGCCTTTTTGAATCCCAACGGGATTCCGGCCCTCAGCCCGGGGTTGCGGCGCCTGCCGCTACCCTGGGAATGAAAAAGAAACCCAGCCCCGCGCACCGCATCGACATGGGCAACCCCCCGCCGAACGATTCAATTTAACCTGCGGGATTCCCGCAGGTTAAAAGTCAGCAGAATTCCGAGACCGCCACTCATATTTTTTAACGCAGGGGTTCTTTCACAACCGGCCCAAAATTGCCGGGAAAGAATCCCGGCCTACAGAATATACCCTCGCGCCAGCGTCCGATACGCATCCACCTGGTTGCTTGTCCATGCCTCATTTTTGTGTAATTCCCCGGCCATCAGCCGGGCCACTTCCGGGGCTATTTCCATGCTGGCCCGGGCGTCCAGGAGCAGGGCCCGAATTCGGCGGGCGAGAAAATCCTCTACCGTGCGGGCCATTTCCTGACGCACGGCCCAGACCACTTCACCGGCCACAGTGGTGAAATTCGGGTGCAGGCGGTTTTTATACCCCGGGTTTCCATTAATCAGGTCATTGATCACGCTGGCGTCCGACCCGTAGATGGCCAAATCCCCGAACCGTTCCGCGTGATGATGGAAGCCGTGAATCTGAAGATTGGCGGTGATGGACGGCTTTTCTTCCAGGCGCGCCACCAGGGCCGCATGGTCAATGGTGTCCTCAGCCATCCGGCGGCAGGTGGTCCATTTGCCGCCGGTGATGGTGACAAGGCCGGACCTGGAAATGTAAATGGTGTGGTCCCGCGAAATGGCGGCGGTGTTGTCGCTGTCGCCCTGGCTGACCAGGGGCCGGAGCCCGGCGAACATGCTGAGTACGTCCGACGGCCCCGGATCTTTGGTCAGGTATTTGGCTGCGTGGGACAGGAGAAACTCGATTTCCTCGGCCAGGGGCCGGGGTTCCAGAAGGGCCT
This sequence comes from Desulfosalsimonadaceae bacterium, assembly GCA_049297455.1. Lineage (GTDB taxonomy): Bacteria > Desulfobacterota > Desulfobacteria > Desulfobacterales > Desulfosalsimonadaceae > SURF-3. The sequence continues at coordinate 44,772 of JBAQUK010000232.1, forward strand.
CTTTGACCGGGGTGTCGGTGGTGCCCACCACCACCTTGCCATGCCAGGGGGTGGCGAACAGCACCCGCCCGTCCGCCGTATGGGGCACCATGATGGCGCTGTCGCCCGGCAGAAAGGATTTGTCCAGAACAATATGCACGCCCTGGCTCAGGGCGATCATCTTCCGGGCGCTTGGTTCATCCATGTGAATGATGTCATCGGTGAACACGCCGGTGGCGTTGATGATGCCCCTGGCGCGGATTTCAAATTCTTCTCCGGATTCCAGATCTTTTGCCATGACGCCGGCCACAATGTCTTTTTCTTTAAAAATACCCACGACCTTGATGTAGTTGATGACCGTGGCGGATTGTTTGGCTGCGGTCTGGGCCATGTTGACGGCCAGGCGGGAATCGTCGAACTGGCCGTCATAATAAATGACCCCGCCGCGCAGTCCTTTGGGTTCCACGGTGGGCAGGATTTCCAGGGTCTCTTCCCTGGACAGAAAACGCGAATGCCCGAATCCCTGACGGCCTGAAAGCAGATCATAAACTTTCATGCCGATGCCGTAAAACGGGCCTTCCCACCAGTCGTAATTGGGCACCACAAAGGGCAGGTTGTGGACCAGATGGGGGGCGTTTTTCCGGAGCAGGCCCCGTTCCTTGAGCGCTTCCAGCACCAGGGACACGTTGCCCTGCTGAAGGTAGCGGACCCCGCCGTGAACGAGCTTGGTGCTGCGGCTGGAGGTGCCTTTTGCGAAATCATCCTGCTCCAGCAAAAGGGTCTGGTATCCCCTGGATGCGGATTCAATGGCCGACGCAAGTCCGGTCGCGCCGCCGCCGATAATGATCAGATCCCAGATATCCCCCGTGTTTTTCAACCGTGACATCATCTCATTACGGTTCATGTCGGTCTCCTGATTATATAAGTTGAAGGCTTTTTTGTTTTCCGTCTTCGTAAGTGCGGGCTGAAGCAATTATTAAAATCGCTTAAAACCAAAATATATGCAAAATAATGCGTCATTCTTTTATTTAAGCGGTGTTTGGCGAATTTTACCAAAGGGTTGAAACGGGATAAGCGGAAATGGTTTTGTCTCGGGTCATCAATGTAAGCCCCTCCAAATTGGCCTGCGCGATTAACAGACGGTCAAAAGGGTCGTTATGAATGGCGGGAAGACTGCTTAAAGTGAAAACATGCTTCAGCACAATCGGCAAGATCTTTAAATTATTTGAGTCTTGTTGATTTTTGATCAATTCCTCAAGCGGCATATCCAAGCTGAGCTTGCCCAATTGTTTTTTGATCTGAATTTCCCAAGCACTAACAACGCTTAAAATCAAGGTATTTTCTAAATTCTCACATGCAGAAAGCGCTTTCCGGGAAAGTTTATCCGGTTCACTCGCCCACCAAATAAAAGTATGTGTATCAAGCAGAAGTTTCATTCAGCCGGTGTCCAGAAATCATCCGGTAACGGTTCGTCAAAGCTGCTATTTACATGGATTTTTCCCTTATTGAGTCCTGCAGTGCGTTTTTTATGACTTTTTGTCAGGGCAACGAGCTTGGCCACCGGTCGGCCTTCCTGGGTGATGATGATTTCATTTCCCCCGATGGTCTGCTGAATCAAATCGGAAAGACAGTTTTCCGCTTTTTTGATGTCGATATTGCCCATGATGGTGTCTCCTGATGATGATTCCTTGATAGATCCGTATCATAGCAAAGAAAGCCGATCGATGCCATAGCGATTTTTTTTGGCAGGCTGAAATCTTATCCACAGCAAATAAATGAAGCGGGATTCGTATAAATTATGCGGTGCGGCCGGACTCTATCGCCTCCATCAGCGCCTCCAGCCTTGTGAAAGTGGATTCCCGGGAGTATTTCCGTGCGTCCGCATGGTCCACCTCAATCATGACGCCGGGAACGCCGAATTGATCGCTCATGAGTTTCTGCTGGTCCATCTGGGTGATGGAATAGGGTTTGCAGCTCCGGTTGCTGGCAAACACGATCCCGTCAATGTGGAGTTTTTTTACCGCCTCGGCCATGGATTTCCCCCGGAGTTTCATGCCGTGGGGGCACATATAGCAGTTCTGGGTCCGGGCGCAGTAGTCCAAGGGGTCGCCGCCGTCAAATGGGTACAGCTCAAAGCTGCCTTCAACCGTTCCGATGCACGAGGTATAGGTGGCGCCCACGATATTGGCGCCCATGGCCGCCAGTCTGCCGGACATGTCCCGCAACTGGTGCCAGGGCGCGATATTGTCCCAGAACAGCCGGTATTTTTCATTCGGAACCGGGAAAATGCCGTCCGCCACCCTTTGTTCGGTTTCTTCGGCCAGCATTTTGTAATGGGCCGCAAATTGCGGGGTGCCCCGGGCCACCAGAAACGGGGCCATCTGGACAAAGGAATCAAATGCCGTAATGCCCGAGGGCCGGTGTTCGGCAAAGGTCAGAAACCGTTTCCAGTGGTTGATCCCTTCACTGGTGTTGGCCACCGCCTGCATGGCCTTGGTTTCATTAAATTTCTGGCCGGACAGTTTTTCAATGAAGCGGATCAGATCTTTAAACTGGCGGATGATATACTGCCGGTCTTTTTCCTTCTGGGGTTCGTAGCAGAAGGGCACATCAATCACAAAATGAGGCACCCCCATCTCCCGGTGATGGACTTCAAACCATTTGACCAGCAGGGAACAGTTGTTGGTGTCGGATACCAGCAGGTTAGGCTTCGGCAGGCCGAAGGTGGGCGAATCCTTTCCCCCGTCGGATACGCTGCCGATATCGATCCGCGCATAGGAGCAGAGATCCATGGAATAGCCAAGCCGCTCGGCTTTTTCACACTGGGTCACACCGGCGCCTTTGGCGGCGTTTAATGCCGCATGGCTTTCCGGCACCCCGTATACCACATTTTCAAAACCATAAAAAAGTTCCGCCGGCACATTGATGGCGATCCATACCACAAACGCGCCCTGGGCCGCTCGGGTGTGGAGATCCATATAGGCTTCCCCCACGATTTTGGTGAGGTGTTTTCCGGAATTGGTTTTTTCCGCCATGAGTCAGGTCTCGAATTTTTTTAATGGGTTGGGGTTGATTTCAGCATTTCCGAAAACGCCTCAATTCGTGATCGATGGGCCGATGTATGGGCGTCGTCATCAATGGCGATTTCAATTTCCAGGGTTTTCACGCCCCGGTCGTTTAACTGCTTGCTTAAATGGGGAAATTCGAAATATTCGTACTCGCAGAATTTTTCGCCGATAAAAATAACGGCTTTTGCCCCGGAGTCATCCACCAGGCCAAACAGGGAGGTGGTCCGGCGGTCTCCGGAATACAGGAGGGTGGGGCAGGGGAAATGCTGATAGTAAAAATCAAGAAAATAGGCATCCGGGTTTTCGCTGACCTGGGGCATGCTGGCGTAGGTGCGGCCAAGGGAGGCGATATCATTGCCCACCACCGTCAGCCCGGACGATTCAATGGCCTCAATCACAGATGCGGGCGGCGGCAGGATGCCGCTCAGGATGACCCCGGTCCGTTCGCCCTGTTCCCCGGATTTGCCCTTTTTCCCGTCCGCGATAAGGGCTTCAAGAATTCCGGACTGGTCTTCAAGGGTTGAAAACCAGCAGGCATGCACAGCTTGGGAAAAATCCGAAAAACCGATGGTTCCCGAAGCCACCTGCTTTTCAGCGTCCGCCATCAGTTTCCGGATCTGGTTCGTTTTTGTTACCGCTTGTTTAAATTTTTCCTTTGAAAACACCCTGTCGAACCGCTTCTCCAAAGTAGTAATCAACTCGTTGATTTCATTTTTAAAATAGGCTGACGCGTCGGTATGTTGCGGCAAGGCCATGGGAATGTGAATGTTGATGAGGGGCAGGGCACGGCCGCTGCTTTCCGTTGCTTTGGTGATGATTTCCGGAAGGTTGCGCAGGGTATCGCAGGCATTGTACATAAAAATGCCGTCCAGCAGCCCGTTGCCTTCGGTTAAAACAAATTCCGTTAAATGCCGGGCCACGGAACAGGTATAGTTTTGCAGGTGCCTGTCGCTTTCCGCCGTGCTTTTAATGGCATCTTTGAGGCCCCACAGCACCACCGGCACCAGATCCAGGGCATAAAAAAGTTCCATGGGCGGATATAACGGAAAGCATCCCAGGACTTTGTGGCCATTACGCTTTAAGGCAGAAATTCTATCCGTGATATTTTTCATTATATGTTGTTGCCTTTCAGAAACTCGATCTGATCACTGACGGTTTTTTCAAACAAGGGCGGCACATACACATCAAAGTGACCGGCGTCATAGGCGATCAAGCGGCCTTTGGGCGCTTTTCCGGCGGCTTTGGCAGCCGGTTTGACGGGCGTGGTCTGATCCCTTTCAGCCACCTGGACCAGCCAGGGAACCTGAAGCCTGGATGCCAGACGGCACGGCGAATATTGGGCCACGGACAAAAATATCCGGGCTGCCACGGTCTCATTGGGCTGGAATCCATCCGGGTAAAGTCTTTGTGCAGATGCCTTTTCTCCGGGCGCCGTCATGGCCGCCAGCTCACCGGGCAGTCCAAGGGTCGGGACATAATACGGACTGCGGTTCAGGGACATGGCGGCGAGATCCCGAAAAGCGGCCAGGGTGAGCCGGAAGTTTTGGACCGGTCCGGCCAGCATGGCCGTGGCAAGACCACTCATGTGCGGCACCTGGGAGATGACGGCGGCGATATCGGGATTTTTTACCCCCAGAACCAGCACATGGCCGCCACTGAAGGACGTGCCCCAGAGAACGATCTTGCGGGCGTCCACGCCGGGAAGGGTTTTGACGTAATCGATGGCCGCCTGCCAGTCCTGATGCTGCTTTTTGATATCCAGAATCTGCCGGGGTTTTCCCTGGCTGGTCCCGAAATGGCGGTAATCAAATACCAGGGCATGGTATCCGGCCCCGGCGAACCTTTCCGCATAGGCGTCCAGACGCATTTCCCTGACCCCGCCAAAACCATGCGCAAGAATGACGCAGGGGGATTTTTTCCCCTGCGTCGATGATGGGTAAAACCAGCCCGCGCAATTTAACCCGTTCGATATGAAATGAATATCCTGCCTGTTTGTCATGACCTGTCCTTTATGTGGAAAATGGTTATCTGACAATTATAGATTCCAGAATATAACCGGAACCCTTTGGGTTTGTCAAAATGAGATTGCCGGTTTGTGCGCTGTGCAGCAGGAGGGGATCGAAATGTTTGAAAAGATAATCAGCTTCGGGAGGAAGGGGTGGCTTCAGGATTCTGACAGCCGGTCAAAAAAACAAAAAAAGGGTTGCGCAGCAATGCTGCGCAACCCTTTTTTGTAAAACCTGCGTCTCTTAAATTAGTGAGCGCCGCCCAGCAGTCCGGCAATAGCAGCAGCCTGGGGATGTGCATAGATCAGAATCAGGGATACGACCAGTGCATAAATACACAGAGATTCGATCATCGCGAGACCGATCAGCATGGTAACGGTGACTTTACCTGAAGATTCGGGATTTCTTGCAATACCTTCAACAGCGGCTTTCAGACCCATACCTTGGGCCAGACCGCAACCAAAAGCGGCAATTGCGATACCAAAACCTGCGGCTGTTACACATGCGATAAAAAAATTCAATGCGGTTGCTTCCATGACTTACTTTCCTCCTTTAAAAAATAAATAAATAATTCGCTTCTTCCATCTTCCCATAAAAAATATAAGCAGCGTGATGCTTGTTTTCGTGAAATGACAAATCCCGTTTAGTGCGCATGCTCCATGGCGCCGGTAAAGTAAATCACCGTGAGCAGGAAGAAAACGAACCCCTGCACAAAGGAAACGAAAATGCCCAGGGCCATAATGGGCAGGGGCGCGAAAAATGCGCCGGCCAGACCGAAAAGGATGGCCAGCACGATTTCATGACCCATCATGTTTCCAAACAGACGGAATGAGAGGGACAGGATTCTTGCAAAATGGCCGATGATTTCAATAATGAAGATCAACGGACTCATCCACCAGACAGGGCCCATAAAATGTTTAATATATTTGGCCCCGTGATATTTGATACCGATGATGTGGGTGGCGAAAAACACCACCAGGGCGCATGATGCCGTTGTATTCAGGTTGGCGGTGGGCGGAAAAAATCCCGGCACCAGGCCGATCAGGTTGCTGATGAAAACATAAAGGAATATGGTGCCTGCCAGGGGGAACAGCCAGCGGCCTTCTTCACCGGTGATATCCACCATAAATTCTTCCATGCCGGAAACGATCAGTTCGGAAACATTTTGCGCCTTTGTCGGCACCATTTTGATGCCTTTGGCCGCCAGCGCACCCAGCACGATCAGCAAAGCGATCACCACCCAGGAATAGATGACATGCGGGTTGCTGCCCGCCCACTCTCCCAGGCCGATCATTCCAAACAGCTTAGTGAAAAATAAAAAGGGATGTGCCACCTTATACCGCCTCCTTGAACATATTGATTTTAAAAGCATACAGCGCGGCAAGGAACATGCTTGCCACGACCACGGACAAACCGATAAACAGACCCAGCGGATTGACGTACCCGTTTGCGATGAGCAGCAGGATGATCATGCCGCTGATGATAAACCTGATATAATACTTGGCCAAAACCACATTCGGCGACGCCAGATAGGGCGGGGTCAGCGAGTTTTTCAGTGTGCGATACAACAGATGAAAATTGATGGTGACGATCAGGCCGCCGGCCACAATCCCCAGCGTCACATCCGGTGATGCGGTCAGATGCCCGACAGTTACGGCGATAAGAAACAGCACCCAGTTGGACCTTACAATAAATGTGAGCAGTCGTTGTTGTATTGACATCATACTTTATTTCAAATTTTTGCTTTTTTTTAACGCAAGCAGCATATTGCGCGCTGCAGCAGCAATGCCCAGACAAAAACCCAAAAACATCAGCCAGGGGGCCGTTCCAAGCCATCGGTCCAGAAACAGGCCGAAAAACAACCCGATAAAAATGGAAAGAGCGACGGAAAATCCAAGGCTGCTGTAATACCCCAGTTCCCTGAACATTTCTCTGGTTTCTTTTTTCATGGAACCGACCTCCTCAGAGGCAAACGGATAAACCCTTTAAAGGGTGTTTCGATATCACACGAAGCAATGCAGGTCAAATAAAATTTGTATCATCTCGTAAAAAATTTAACAAACGGTCACTAGGCCGCAGGCGTTCCTGTCCGATACTTCCCCGATGATCCGGGCGTTAATTCCCCGGTCGTGCAGGGCGTTCAGGCAATCCGCGGCAGCCGCGGGATTCAGTGAAACAATCAGGCCCCCGGATGTCTGGGGGTCAAACAGGAGATCCGCAATCACGGGATCAACGTTTTGGCCGATCGTCACGCCCGGTTCAAAGTGTTTTTTGTTGTTATAGGCGCCCGCGGGAAACATGCCCATACGGGCAAACGATAAAACGTCATCGATGAGCGGAATTCTGTCGGCAAAAAGGGTTATTTTTACATGGGCGGCAGCTGACATTTCAAAAATATGGCCGGCCAGTCCGAATCCAGTAACGTCCGTGCAGGCGGATGGCGCAAACCGGCTCATGATTTCCGCTGCGGATTTATTTAATTCGGATGCCACAGCGATCAGGTTTGCGATGGCGGTTTTTGATGCCAGCCGCCCCTTCACGGCAGTCGCCAGTATACCGGTGCCGATAGGTTTGGTTAAAATCAGCCGGTCCTTTATCCGGGCTCCGGCATTGGTCAGCACTCGGTCCGGATGCACCAGGCCGGTCACGGAAAGGCCATATTTAAATTCCGCATCCTCCACACTGTGGCCGCCCACCAGGGTGGCCCCGGCTTCATGAATTTTTTCCAGTCCGCCGGCCAGGGTTTCCTGCAGGACTGATTCCGGCAGATCCCGGGAGGGAAAGCAGACGATGTTCATGGCCGTGAGGGGACGGCCGCCCATGGCGTAGACATCGCTCAAGGCATTGGCGGCGGCGATCCTGCCGAAGTCAAAGGGCGAATCCACCACTGGTGTTAAAAAATCAAGGGTCTGGATTAAGGCCACGTCATCCGACAATTGATACACACCGGCATCGTCGGATGTCTCAAATCCAACGAGGAGCCGGGGATCGGCCTTGACTTTCAGGCCTGACACAATTCGGCCCAGGACCCCTGGGCTCAGTTTGGCCGCTCACCCCGCCGCCCTTACTTTTTGCGTTAATTCATAATTTTTGTGAGGTCTTGTGTCCATGTCGCTTCCGCTAAAAAACGGTGACTGACGGATCAAATACCGGCCCGTCAATGCAAACGTGTTGATACTTGCCTGAAATATCGTTTTTATTGACCGCACATCCCAGGCAGGCGCCGAGTCCGCATGCCATGACGGTTTCGATGGATACCTCACACGGGAGACTGTTTTTCCGGGCGATTTCCGCAACAGCGCGGAGCATGGGCATGGGGCCGCATGCGTAGATGATGTCCGGCCGGTTGGACATCAGCCAGTGCTCAAGGGGCACGGTGACCAGGCCTTTTTCTCCCAGGCTGCCGTCATCGGTGGCGGTTTCTACATGAAGACCGTGTGACCGAAAAATGTCGGCGCACAGGATATCATCGGCAGTTCTGCCGCCTAAGAATACAATGGCGCCGGACGGATTAAGGCCGGACTCGATAAGCGCATCGGCCAGAAACACCAGGGGCGCGACCCCGATGCCGCCGCCCACAAACGCCGGTTTTCGAAAATCTCCGGAAACCGTGAAACCGTGGCCGATGGGGCCCAACAGGTCGACCGGGTCTCCCGGCGATACCCGGATGAGTTTTTCCGTAAATCCGCCCACCACTTTATAAAGAATTTCAAGGCCGATGACCTGGCCGTTCTCCCGAATCAGGCGGTGAATGGAAAACGGGCGGCGCAGCAAAGGCGTCAAGGTTCCGGGTAAATGGAGGGTCACAAACTGTCCGGGAACGGCATGGGCGTATGCCGGGCCGCAGGTGAGCCCGATCCGGTAATAGCCGTTGCTTTCCTGCCGGTTCCATTTGACTTCAACCAGTTGCAACGTTTTTGCGGCCGGTTGTTTTATTGATTGTTGATTATCCGTCATTTTAATCCAATGACCGACACAAATCTGCCGGTCCGCTTTGCTTGCCGATAGGAAAAGAATAAATGATCATTACACTTTGTACACAGGTTTGACAATTCAATATTTTGCGGAGACAGTCCGCAATCCGTCAGTTGATCGTGGGTTATGGCCCAGAAATTAAAATGATCCCGCCGGTCTTTATAGCGCCAAAAGGGTTCCGGGATTTCCGTTTTGTAATGGACAAATTCACTGCAACAGGGCCCAAGGGACGGGCTGACGCCGGCGATGATATCTGAGGGGCGGCATCCGAAACGGGTTTTCATGATATCCACGCATTTGCCGGTAATGTTTTGGATGCTGCCCCGCCATCCGGAATGCACATTGGCGACCACCTGTTTTTCAGGATCAAACAGCATCACGGCCTGGCAATCCGCCACCTGGATGGCCAGGGTTTTACCCGGAATATTGGACACCATTGCATCGCCTGAAAAAGGCGGGTGATGTTTCGGAGATGGGGTATCCGCTGAATTTTTATCAAATATAATCACGTTTGTTTCGTGGGTTTGCTTTAGGAAAACAAGCTCCGTGCCGCCCATGTATTCTGAAATAGCGGCCCTGTTCCGCAGGGTTGCATTGGTGTCATCCCCCACCGCAAGACCGGTGTTCAGGCTGTGGAACGGGGGGGCGCTGAAACCGCCGTTTCGGGTGAAAACGCCGTGCCGGATTTCGGTAAACGGGACCAGTTTTGAAAATGTGAAAAGATGGAGGCCGTTTCGGGTGTTGAATATCATGTCTGAGTTGTAAAAAAACTTTATAAATAAATTGGTTAGATCCGGATTTTAGATCCGGTAGGCTTCCGGCACCCTCTCTTTGAGGCAGTCAAACAGGCTCCGGAAGGCGTCCATATCTTTAAAATGAATTTCCGCTGACACTTCATCCCGCATGTTGAGGGTTTTGGTCAGAATCTTGCCGAAAGGTGAAATAATCTGGGAATGACCGGGAAAGCGCAGGGGGGGCTCAGCGCCCGTTCGGTTGGCCGCAACGATAAAAAGCTGGTTTTCAATAGCCCTGGCCTGCAGAAGCGCGTCCCAGTGCCCGATTCTGGCCTCCGGCCACTGGGCGCACACCACAATGAGGCGGGCACCCTGAATGGCCAGGGAGCGGCAGAGTTCGGGAAAACGGATGTCATAGCAGATGACCCCGCCGATGGGGCCCAGCGACGTATTCCAAACTTCCGCCGTCTGGCCGGCGGTAAAAGTCTGACCTTCTCTTCCGGCGGAAAACAGATGCACTTTCCGGTAAGTGCCTGAAACGGTTCCGTCCGCATCCATCACCACCAGGGAATTGTAAACCTGCCCATCGGATATTTCCGGCAGGGACCCGGCAATCAGCATCCCGTGCTTTTTGGCTGTCTTGGATAATCCTTCGATTATTTCAGGTGTTTTTTCAGCATGTTGAATGATATTTGCGTGATCAAATCCGCAGGACCACAATTCCGGCAGTACGGCCAGCTGTGCGCCCTGTTTCTTTAATCGTTCAATGCCGTCCATGGCGGATTGAAAATTGGATGAAATATCGCCCCGTTGGACATCAAACTGAATGACGCCAGCGCGGATGGTCTCGGGATGCTGCATGGTCTGTCCGTTTGTTAATCTGTGCGGGCCAGGGTTAACACATTGACGCCGGCCGCGCCGTTTGCGATTAATGTTTTGGCGCATTCTTCCGCAGTCGCACCGGTGGTATAAACATCATCCACCAGAAGGATGCGCTTTCCTGAAATCAGGGACGACTCTGTGACCCGGAACGCGCCCTTAACATTCCGGGCTCTTTGATCTTTTCCCAGACCGGTCTGGGATATGGTTTTTGTTTTTCGGATCAGGCATTTATAATTAATGAGGATCGAAGGTTCTCCATCATCGCCTTTTTTTTCGTCATGAAAGGCGCGGATCAGGTGCGGCCATTCCCGGATCAGCAGAAACGCCTGGTTAAAGCCCCGGTTTTTTAACCGGGAAACATGCAAAGGTATTGGTATCACATAATCAACGGCCTGAATTTCATCATATTGGATAAAGGCAGCAAAAAGCAACCTTCCAAGAGGGCCGGCAACCTGAATTTTATGTTTGTATTTAAGGGCGTGGATAACGGCCATCAACGCGCCGTCATACATGCCGATTGAGCGTGCATGGGTGCAATGGGGATTTTTTTTGATGCAGTCGCCGCATTGATGGCAGTTCCCGGACCGGCTTTTGAACACCCGGCCGCACTGGGTGCAATACGGAGAAGAAACCGGTGAAAAACGAGTGCTGCATGAAGGGCATAAAAAAGGCGCCATGACCCGGCGAAAACTGTGTTCCAGGGGGTCATGAACCATTTCACGCAAGGGGATGTTTTCAGACCGGCTGCCCGTTTCCGGATGAAAAAACAGGCCGCATGCAAGGCATTTATTTGGAAATATGGAATCCTTAAATGTTCTTAGGATCCGGGTGAACATTTAGGGCGTCATATTGCCGACAATGGCCCGGCCAAACGCCGAGCAGGCGATTTCGGCGGCGCCGCTGATCTGGCGGGCAAGGTCGTAGGTGACGGTTTTCGACTGAATGGTGCGCTGAATGCTGGATCTTATCAGTCCGGCCGCCTCTTTCCAGCCCATATAATCCAGCATCATGGCGCCGGACAGAATCAGGGACCCGGGGTTGACCTTGTCCAGACCCGCATACTTGGGCGCGGTGCCGTGGGTGGCCTCAAATACCGCGCAGTCATCGCCGATGTTGGCTCCGGGAGCCATGCCCAGGCCGCCCACCTGGGCCGCCAGGGCGTCGGAAATATAATCGCCGTTCAGATTCGGCGTGGCGATCACCCCGAATTCCTCCGGACGCAATAACACCTGCTGGAACAGCATATCCGCGATCCGGTCCTTTATCACGATTTTGCCTTCAGGCTGTTTCCCGTTAAAGGTATCATACAACTGGGTTTCCGTAATGGTCACATCCCCGAATTTTTCCCGCGCCACTTCGTAGCCCCATTTACTGAACGCCCCTTCCGTAAATTTCATGATATTGCCTTTGTGCATCAGGGTGACGCTCGGATACCCATTGTCAATGGCGTGACTGATCGCTCTGGCCACGAGGCGTTTGGAATTTTTTTCGCTCATGGGCTTGATGCCGATGCCCGCGTCCTCAGGAATTACCGCCCCCATCTGTCCGGTGAGAAACCCGATCACCTGCCTGGCCCCATCGGAATTGGCCTCCCATTCGATGCCGGCATACACGTCTTCGGTATTTTCCCGAAAGATCACCATGTCGATCTTTTCCGGGTGTTTCATGGGGCTGGGCATCGAATCAATATATTTTACCGGCCGCACGCACGCAAACAAATCGAGTTTCTGGCGGATGGTGACGTTCAAGCTGCGGATGCCTTTGCCAACCGGCGTGGTTAACGGGCCCTTGATGGCCACCACATGGTGCCGGATGGCGTCCAATGCCGATTGGGGCAAATACTCGCCGGTTTGCGCGTACCCTTTTTCCCCCACAGCCAGTTCCAGCCAGTTGATTTTTCTGGAACCCTTGTAGGCTGCTGCTACAGCACCATCAATAACGATTTGTGCGGCCCGCCAGATACAAGGTCCGGTGCCGTCCCCTTCAATAAAGGGCAGGGTGACCCTATCCGGAACATTGAGGGAACCGTCGCTGTTTTTGGTGATGATACGAAAATTCTGCATTGCTGTTTATCCTTATCTTAGGGCCGGATGTATGCCCCATGTCATAATATGTCAGCGGCTTGGTTGTTTGCCGCAGGATGATTGCCGCTGGCGGTATGCCTCATACATGGCGACTGCGCCGGCAACCGATGCGTTTAAGGAACTGACCGGCCCGTGTTGCGGAATAAAGCTTAAAAAGTCGCAATTTTTCTTTACCAGGGGCCGTATGCCGTTTTCTTCACCCCCAACCACCAGGGCGATATTTCCGGAAAAATCGTTTTCATATATCGACCGGCCGCCATCCTTGTCAAGTCCAACGACCCATACGTTGTTTTTTTTTAATTCATCGATGGTTTTGACCATATTGACCACCGCGGAGAGCCGGATATGTTCAAGCGCACCGGCGGATGCCTTTGAAACGGTGGGAGAAGGTTCCGCCGATCGGTCTTTGGGAATCACCACGCCGGTAATCTCCGCGCACAGGGCTGTGCGGATCAATGCCCCAAGGTTATGGGGATCTTGAATATTGTCGATCAAGAGCAAAAACCATGGGGTGGGGCTATCCTTTTGATGACCGATCAGATCAGAAATATCCAGGATGGGGTAGGGCGATACAACCGCCGCAACCCCCTGATGAGTGTCGAGGCCGGTCAGGGTCTGCAGTTTCTGCCGGTGCACCCAGGTGACGGGGATGTCCATGACTTTAGCAAGGTCGGCAATGGGATCAACCCGCTGATTGGTTTTGCCTTCTGCTATATATATTTCATGGAATTTTCGACGGTTGGCTTTTAATCCCTCAAGCACCGGGTGAACACCATAGATGGTTTCTGTTTTCATTTTATGCCTGTCCGTCTTAAACCTGTCAGGTTTTAGCCTTGATTATCGCTGCCAACGCTTCAATGGCGTCCGGCAACCGGTCATTAATAATAATATTTTTGTACAGCCCTTTCTGGGCGATTTCCATTTCCGCATTTTTCAGCCGCCGGGCAATGGTTTGCTCGCTGTCGGTTCCCCGTTTAAGCAATCGCTCTTTCAGGGTTTCAAATGTCGGCGGCAGGATAAAAATGGTGATGCTTTCGGGATACCGGGCAAGAATCTGCCGGGTGCCGTTGACGTCGATGTCCAGCAGAATATCATGGCCCTGGGACAGGTGGTGGTCAATAAATTCAGCGGATGTGCCGTAAAAGTGGTCGTGGACTTGCGCCCACTCCGCCCAGGTGTTGCGCTCGATGTTATTTTTGAACTCATCGGCGGAAATAAAAAAATAATCCTGCCCCTCCTGTTCACCGGTCCTGGGGGGCCGGGTGGTATATGAGACCGAGTATCGCAGGTCGGAAAACAGATCCCGGATGGCCCTGCACAGGGTTGTTTTGCCGGCGCCGGAAGGTGCGGAGATGATGAACAGCCGCCCTGAAACGGGATGTCCTTCGGTGGCAGGGGGGTTTTTAAGCTGGTTTTTCATTTTCATTTAACATGACATACCGCTGAGAAAGGGTTTCCGTCTGGGTGGCTGAAAGAACGATGTGATTGTTCTTTAAAATGATCATTGATCGGAGTTTTCGGCCATGGGTGGCGTCGATCAGTCTTTTTTCTTCTTTGGCCTCATCCCGTAAGCGTCGCATGGGGGCGGAATTCGGCATAACAATCGCAATGATTTCATTTGCATCGACAGTGCTTCCAAATCCGATATTCAACAGGGTATACTTCATGTTTTTTCTCCATAACTATAGGGATTTGTTATTATTCGACATTCTGTATCTGCTCACGGATTTTTTCAAGTTCTGTTTTGACGGCCACGATGATATGGGCAACTTCCGTATCTCCGGCCTTGCTTCCCATGGTATTGAATTCACGATTAAATTCCTGCAAGAGAAAATTCAGGGATCTGCCGGCGGGGTCCGGGGATGCCATTAACTGGCGGAACTGGTTCAAATGGCTGGCGGCCCTGACGATTTCTTCGGATATATCGCTTCTGTCGACGATAAATGCGGCTTCCTGGGCAATACGGGCGGGATCGATATCGATAATGCCGATGGTTAACGCCGCTATCCGGGTTTTGAGTTTTTCCTGGTATATACTGAGCAAGCCATCTGTTTTCGTTTCAATGGTGGAGATGGCGTTTTCAATAAAATCAAGACGATCGTTTAAGTCTTTTGCAAGGGCGGCGCCTTCATTTTTTTTCATGGCATCAAACTCGGAAAGGGCTCGTTGAAGGTTTTCCTCCAGAACAGGCCAGATGTCGTCCGGATTGATGCCGGGGTCTGCGGTTTCGATAATGCCGTTTTTAGCGCAAAGATGCGCCAGCGAAATGTCCTCATCCAGCCGGCAGGTGGCTTTGAGTTTCACCAGCGCGTCATGATAGGCGGCAGCCATGGATTCATTGACGCGAAAAAGATCGGTGTTCTCAGAATTTTCCTGAATAAATAATTTGATTTCCACGCGCCCCCTGGCCACCCGTTCGGAAACGGCTTTTTTGATTTTGTCCTCAAGCATGGCGTAACGGGAGGATATTTTTAGGGCGATGTCCAGGTGACGGCCGTTGTATCCCCTGATTTCAATGGTCAGCGTTAATTTGTCGGTGGAGATGTCTGATCCGGCATAGCCGGTCATGCTTTTAATCATCTTTTATGATTCCAATTCCGTAATGTCTTTGATGTATTTGTTTCGAACCTGATAGAGGAATGTTTGCATTTGCGGATCCTTGTAATCCGGGTAAGTCCAGGGCAGGAACTGGAACGCACCTTTCTGAAAAATAAGGGTGAGATCAGCAAAAATCCGGTTCCCGATATAGATCCGATGGGCGAAATTTTTTCCGGTGGCCAGCACAAACCGTTCCCGGAGCATATAACCCGGATCGATATTGATGTTCCGGCGGCTATTGATGGCGCATTCCGTCTCAATGGCGTTGGTGGCCAGTTTGATGGACGAAAGGTTATTCTGATCAATCAGCGGTTTAAATGCCATCATTCGCCTCACCAGATCCGGCCCCATTTCCCGTTCATAATACCGGGTATAGTCAAAAGCAATCCAGGGGCTGATCAGGTCAATGTCTCCGAATTGTTTCGTCAGGCTTTCCAGAACAGGGGGCAGCAGATTCTTGTCATTGGTGAAAACGCCGATCACCAGTTTGGCCGGTTGCGGGGGATTGGGTTGACTCATGGGATCAGTTTTGAATCGGTTTCGCCTTATCGATGAGCATAATGGGAATATCATCCCGGATCTCATAGATTAACCGGCACTGGTCACAGATCAGCCCGTTCTGTTTTTCATTAAGGTATATCTTTCCTTTGCATTTCGGGCAGACCAGAATGTCGAGCAATTGTTGACTTACCGCCATGACGGCATCTCCTGATATTTTTAATGTTCATTGAATAGAACAAAAAGAGGCTGCAAAAAATTGCAACCCCCTTGTTTTAAAATTGGTGCGCCCGGCAGGATTCGAACCTGCGATCTCCAGCTTCGGAGGCTGACGCCCTATCCCCTGGGCTACGGGCGCGGGATGTGATGTAATTAAAGAATTTATCCGGATTAGTCAAGGATGAAAATACGCGGCAAGGTATTTATTGGGCCGATGCCCAAAGAGACTTTTCACACAGTCTCTTTACCTTCGATGCCTATTTCCGCTAAGGCCTGTTTGGCTTCACCCACCACATACAGGGAGCCGGCGATGCACACCATGCCGTCGGGCGGAGTGATGGAAATTGCGTGGCGGACAGCCGCCCCGACATCCAGGACAATTTCCGTGTCCGGGACAAGGGATTTGGCCAGATCCATCATTTTTCCCGGCGACAATCGCCGGTCGATTTTGGGTTCGGTCAGAACCACCCGTCGGCAGTGGGGCAAAAGGGATTGAAGAATCGATTGGTAGGGCTTGTCGTCTAAAATGCCGATAACCAGGGTGATCTTTTTGTCACTCAGTTCATCCCGGAAATAGTTGCCCAAGACCCTTGCGGACATCAGATTATGGGCCCCGTCGATGAGGATGGGGGGGGAGGTGGGCAGAATTTCAAGTCTTCCGGGCCATTGGTAGGATTCGAGGCTGTGGCGGATGGTTTCCAGGGTGATGGGCACGTTTTTTTTCCGGAGCACCTCGCAGGCCGCCAGCACCAGTGCCCCGTTATCGATTTGATGATCGCCCCGCAGGCCGGTGCGCATGTGCTGCCAGTGGTTGTCCATGCCGAAATAGGAAAACCACGCCTTGCCCTTTCTGCGCACCCGGAAATCCCGGCCAAGCCGGTACAGGGGCGCGGACATTTCCGCGGCCGCAGTTTCGATCACGGCAATGGCGCTTTTCTGGGTCACACCCGTGACCACCGGGGTGTCCGGTTTGATGATACCGGCTTTTTCACGGGTGATATCGCTGATGGTGTTGCCGAGATAAGCCCGGTGTTCCAGGGAGATGTTGGAAATAATGGATATCTCGGGATTTAATATATTGGTCGCATCCAGGCGGCCCCCCATGCCGGTTTCGATCACTGCCCAGTCCACCCGGGATTTGGCGAAATGATGCAGGGCCATGGCCGTGGTGTATTCGAAAAAGGTCGGCTCCCGGTCGGTGTCGCAGGCTGATTTGACCGTCTGATAGGCATCGACGATTTCCTTGTCTGAAATCTGAACGTGGTTGACGACGATCCGTTCATTGAATTTCAGAAGGTGAGGGGAAGTGTAAAGGCCGACGGAAAATCCGGATGCATGGAGAATGTGGGCCAGTCCAGAGGCAATGGAGCCTTTTCCATTGGTGCCGGCAATATGGATGCAGGAAAAACGGCGTTGAGGGTCTCCCAGATTTTCCAGGATGCGGGAGATCACGTCCAGGCCGAGTTTGATGCCGAATCGGTGGAGGCTGTACATCTCCTCCAGGCATTGCTGATAATGGGCTTGTGTCATGGATTAATACGAAATGAGAGTAAAAAACCCGGAAGAATAAGAACAAATTCTTACCGGGTTTAAGGGGATCGGGTTACAATCAGTTTAATAACGTTGAAAACGGGAATTTCTTTTTGATTCGGCGATGCGCTGCCGTCTTAATGCCTCACGTTTTTTGCGTCGTCTGTATTCGCTGGGTTTTTCATAGTTTTTTTTCAATTTCAACCGTTTGAACAATCCATCGTTTTGAATTTTTTTCTTCAAAATGCGCATGGCGCGTTCAACGTCATTGTCATCGACCCTGACCGTGATTTCTTTCAAAAACTTCACCACCTTTTTAAAAATTTATTTCATTAAATTGATCCTGATTTCCTTAACGATAAAGAAAAGCTTTTGCAAGAAAAAAATATTTTTTTATGCCCTGAAAGTTTAGTTTTCGTTATCGGATTAGATTTTGGAAATCAGTTCCGCCGTTACTTCCGGCATGGGGGCTGCGCCTTCGAGGGTGATGTATTTCATGGAAGCATCATTCTTTGCGAGATCCCTGAAATAATAAGCAGCCGCCAGCGTGCCTGTCTGGTCGTCATAATAAATGGAATGACGTTTGTCGATGGCCGATTCGTCCTGGTCATCGGCACGGGAGGACAACTCGCCGCCGCATACCCGGCATTTGTCGCCGTTGGGTTTGATGGCGTCGATAAAAATATTGTTGGGGTGGTTATTGTCCTTTGCGCACAGGCGTCGGCCCATGATCCTGTTTTTGGCGATTTCGCGGTCAAGATAAATTTCCACCACGATATCCAAGGACATGCCGGCCTTTTTTAAGGCGTCATGGAGCATGATGGCCTGGTTCTTATTTCTCGGGAACCCGTCCAGCAGCCATCCGTTTTTACAATCCGCTTCCTGCAGGCGGGAAAGAATCATGGGGATGGTGATATCATCGGGCACCAGGTCGCCTTTGTCGATATATGCCTTGGCCTTCATTCCCAGTTCGGTGCCGCCTTTGATATTTACCCGAAAAATTGCGCCGGATTCAATGTGGGGAAGGTTGTATTTGTCTTTTAAAATCGCGCCCTGGGTACCTTTTCCGCTGCCGTTGGGTCCAAAAAACAATACGTTCATTTTTTTCTCCTTGTCATTTTAAAATTAATTCCAGTTGGAATTGGTGTTTTCGGTTTTGACGCTGAATAGGGCGACGTTTTGACAGGGCCGCCTCGTCCGAATTATGTAAAGAATCTACTGATATAAAAATGATGTCCGGTTGTCAAGAGGGGTTGTTTAGAATTAAAAAATTTTTCACAACCGACAGGGCGTCGTCCCGGGTCCGGATGGTTTGCGACAAGCGTTCTTCCTCCACATGACGCAGAATTTTTGAAAACAGGGGGGACGGGGCAAGTCCGAATTCCCGGATCAGATCGTCTCCATTTAAAAGCCGGGGGTGCCCGGCCATGGGAATAAATGTGCCGGAATATGCCTTGCACATATGATCGGCGAATTCCATAAATGCGGTTGCGTTCTCGGCAATTCCTTTGCCGAGGATATCTGCGATGGCGTGAATGAAGAGATCCGTTGATAAATCATCGCATTTTAAAAAAAAACGGGTGATTGCTTTTTGCGAGAGTTTGTCTTTTTGAAAGGCGGTAAATAACGACAACGGCTTTAAATGATGGCGAATGATAAAATCAACATACGTCTGCTGCCGGTTGGAAAGCCGAAGGCGGCGGTTGATTTTTCGTGCCATATCCGCGCTTTCCTGTTCATGATGGTAAAAATGCACCCGTCCGTTTGTGTCCACCGATCGTGTCTGCGGCTTGCCGATATCATGCAGGAGAATGGCATATTTTAACAGGGGCCAGCGGTTTATGGCAGGCTGAACATTTTTTAAGGAATGGTGTTCCGGAATCAGGTTTTCAGGGGTATGCAGCAGTTTTTCAAGATAATCAACGGCCTGCATGGTATGTTCAAAGACGTCAAATTGATGGTATTCGTTTTGTGAACATGCCTTCAGGGGTAATAGTTCGGGAAAAATGGCCGTCAGCAATCCCGCATCATCCATCTGGGACACATAGCGATGAGCGCCGGGTGTGTCGAGCAGTTTCATCAATTCATCGCGAACCCGTTCACCGGCGGACGTGCTTATCCGGGATGCTTCCGCAGCAATCGATCGGCCTGTTTCCGGATCAATGGAAAAATTTAGAAAAGCGGCCAGGCGATAGGCCCGGAGCAGCCGGATGGGGTCTGCCCGCAGATTGTCCACTGATATCATGCGGATGATTTTGTTTTGAAGATCTAAAGCGCCGTTAAACAAATCAATTAACCGTCCGCTTGAAAGGGAAACCGCAAGGGCATTGACGGTAAAATCGCGTTTTTTCAAATCTTCTTCAATGGAAGCGCCGCTGGCCGGGGTTACATCCAAGGAAAGACCCCGGGTGATAACCCGGAAAACCATCTTGCCGGGTTTACCGAGAGCAACAACCCGTCCCGCAATGCTTTCAGCAATGCGACCGGCTGTCTGTCGGGGATCGTCGAGAGTCACCAGATCATAATCTTTTGGGGGAATGCCTAAGATCATGTCCCGGACAGTGCCGCCGACCAGATAGGTTTTTGGCGTTTTGGGTATAAAATTTATATTGATTTGCATGATCGTTTAATATAAGGCTTTTTTTCTTTAGTACTTACAATAACATTCATATAATCAACAACGGCGAATATCAATCCATATCCGTTCCATCATCCTGATTGCCCATGAACATATCCGATTTCGATAATCATGGAAAGTTCCTCGTCCGGCTGGGGATCACCGGCGGGGTCGGGTCCGGGAAGACGGCGGTGTGCGATTATCTGAAACATCTGGGGGTGACGGTGGTCAGTACGGACCAGTTGGCCAAAAACGCCGTGATGCCCGGAATGCCCGCTTTTGATAAAATCGTTCAGTATTTCGGTCATGATATTTTATCGGAAGACGGCACGTTAGACCGAAAAAAACTGAGAAACCTCATCACGGAAGATAAAGAAAAAAAAGCGACGCTGGAGCAGTTTGTTCACCCGGAAGTGCTTGCTCAGATAACCGGAGCATACGCAGCAGCCCGGAAAAGGCGGGAGCCGTTGATCGCTGTGGAAGTGCCCCTTCTTTTTGAAGCCGGAATGGCGTCTTTATTTGATTATGTATTAACGGTGACGGTTCGTGCGGATGTGAGGATACAACGGATCATGGAACGGGACCATGTCTCCCGGGAAGAGGTCTTTGCCTTGATGAGAATTCAGATGCCGGAGGAGGAAAAGATCCGCCGGTCGGATTTTGTTATTGAAAATAATGGATCGCTGGAAGATACCCGGATGCGGGTGAACGCGTTTTATAAACAGCTCAGGAGTCTTATGGAACGCCGGCAGGCGGACAAAAAATGATTAAAAGAGGTTGACAGCGTGTAAATAATGTAATAAATTGATCAAAACGCGGCCCTTCCTCTGTGGTAGGTTTCTAAATTATCTTCGTGCTAACAACCATTTTTGATAAGTTGATCTTCCTTAATTCAGACATCATAATTCCAGACATCCTTATTCCATATAATTCAGGTTTTCTATTCACGATTGTTTAAAAATATTGATTGGTTCCAATCTCTTATAAATTATGGGAATCGGAAGACGTTTGATGCCGGCTAAGAAACTTGGCCTGTTTCATCGACGCTTTTTACGAAACCGTCTTTTTGTAATCCATCTTAATTTGGCAAAGGTTTTAACCTGAATGAACATTTTAGAATTAAAAAACACGAAAATCAGCGAACTGACCCGAATGGCGAAGAAGTTCAATATCGACAACGCCGGGGGCATGAAAAAGCAGGAACTCATTTTTTCCCTGCTCCAGGCGCATATTGAGCAGAACGGCCTGATTTATGGCGAAGGGACCCTTGAAATTCTGCCGGACGGTTTCGGCTTCCTGAGATCACCGGACTGCAATTACCTGCCGGGTCCGGATGATATTTATGTGTCGCCATCACAGATTCGCCGGTTCAATCTTAAAACCGGCGACACGGTTTCAGGGCAGATCCGCCAGCCCAAGGAATCCGAAAGATATTTCGCCCTGCTGAAGGTTGAGGCCATAAATTATGAAGAGCCTGAAGTGGCCAGGGATAAAATTCTTTTCGACAACCTGACTCCGCTGTTTCCTGAAAGGAAAATAAAGCTGGAGACCGCCTCGGACAATTACACCACCCGGATCATGGATCTGATGACACCCGTCGGGTTTGGTCAGCGGGGATTGATCGTTTCTCCGCCGAGGGCCGGGAAAACCATGATTCTTAAAAATCTGGCCAACAGCATTATCGCCAACCATGCGAATGTCGTTCCATTTGTATTATTAATTGATGAACGCCCGGAAGAAGTGACGGACATGCAGCGGTCGGTGAATGCGGAAGTGATCGGTTCCACCTTTGATGAGCCGCCGGAAAGGCATGTGCAGGTTGCTGAAATGGTGATTGAAAAAGCCAAACGGCTTGTGGAGCATAAACGGGATGTGGTGATTCTTTTGGACAGTATTACCCGTCTGGCAAGAGCCTACAATACCGTTTCTCCTCCAAGCGGAAAGATCCTTTCCGGCGGCGTTGATTCCAATGCCCTTCACCGTCCCAAACGGTTTTTCGGGGCAGCGAGAAATATTGATGAAGGCGGCAGCCTGACCATAATCGCCACCGCCTTGGTCGACACCGGAAGCCGTATGGATGAAGTTATTTTTGAAGAATTCAAGGGCACCGGCAATATGGAAGTGCAGCTCGACCGGAGACTGGCAGACCGGCGGATGTATCCGGCCATTGACATCAATAAGTCCGGGACCCGGAAAGAAGATTTACTCCTGGATCCCGAGACGTTAAACCGGGTATGGATTTTAAGAAAACTGCTTTCCTCATTAAATCCTGTTGACACCCTGGATTTTTTGCTGGATAAGATGCAGGGAACAAAAAACAACAAAGAATTTCTTGATGCAATGAATTCATAGACATAGAAAGGGATTAGACCAATGAAAGAAGGGATTCATCCGAATTACAAGGAAACAATAATCAAGTGCGCCTGCGGCAATGAGCTTAACGTGGGATCGACAAAGGCCGATATCGCCGTTGAAATTTGTTCGCAATGCCATCCTTTTTATACCGGAAAACAAAAACTGGTGGACTCAGCCGGACGTATTGAACGGTTCCGCAGAAAATATGAAAAGTTCCAGAAAAACGATGACAAGAAATAATACCGGGTATCGTGAATTGTTTTCTGAAAGAGTCGGCGCCTGATCGAAATGCTTGACCAATTACCCGCACTTGAAGAAAGATATCAGGAACTTGAGCAGCTTTTAAGTGATCCGGCGGTTGTCCGGAACCGGGATTTGTATACAAAATACGGCCGGGAATATGCTGATCTCGGAAAAATCGTCAGTGTTTTCAGGGAGTATCGTCAGGCCGAAGAAGGACTGGCTGAGAGCCGGGCGCTTTTGTCCGATGCGGATCCGGAAATGAAAGCGCTGGCGAAAAGTGAGATGGACGCCCTTTCATCGGAGATGGAGCGGCTGGAACAGGAACTGACCACGCTACTGATACCGAAAGACCCCAATGACGACCGGAATGTGCTTCTGGAAATCCGGGCGGGAACCGGCGGCGAGGAAGCGGCCCTGTTTGCCGGTGATTTGTTTCGCATGTACAGCCGGTATGCGGAATCCGTGGGTTGGAAGCTGGAAATCCTTTCCGAAAATCTGACGGATTCCGGCGGGTTCAAGGAAGTGATCGTTCTGGTCAAAGGCCAGGGCGCATTCCGCCATCTCAAATACGAGAGCGGCACTCACCGTGTTCAGCGGGTTCCGACCACCGAAACCCAGGGCCGGATTCACACCTCTGCCGTAACCGTGGCCGTGCTGCCCGAGGTGGAGGAAGTGGAAGTCCATATCGATCCGGGTGATTTGAAGTTTGATGTGTACCGGTCTTCCGGTCCCGGCGGACAATCGGTGAATACCACGGACTCGGCGGTGCGCGTGACCCATTTGCCCACCGGTATGGTGGTGATCTGCCAGGATCAGAAATCTCAGCACAAAAACAAGGCCAAGGCACTGACGGTTCTCAGGGCTCGGCTCTACGATATGGAAATGAGCCAGCAGCATGACGAGATCTCGGAAAAAAGAAAAAGCCAGGTGGGCAGCGGGGACCGCAGCGAGCGCATCCGGACATACAATTTTCCCCAGGGAAGAATGACCGATCATCGGATTGGACTTACCTTGTATCGGCTGGACACCATTATGCAGGGCGATATCAAAGAAATCGTTGACGGATTGTCAACGTTCTATCAGGCCCAGGCGCTGAAGAATGCAGACTCCGTCAAGTCCGATTGATCCGCAATGGACCATTCTTAAAATCCTCCAATGGACCACCGCTTATTTTAAGTCCCATCATATCGACAGTCCCCGGCTAACCGTCGAAATCCTGCTTGCCCATGCCTTGAATGTAGAGCGCATTGATTTATATACCCGGTTCGACCAGCCCCTCACAAAAGATGAGCTTGCGGTTTTTAAAGCATTGATCAAGCGTCGGATTCTTCGGGAACCGGTTGCCTATATCACGGGAAACCGGGAATTTTTCGGCATCGATTTTGATGTGTCGCCGGATGTTTTGATTCCCAGGCCGGAAACCGAGTTTCTGGTGGAAACGGCCCTGGCGCGCATTCCGCAAACCGTCTCAATACCCTTGCGGATTCTGGAGCTTGGGGCCGGCTCCGGGGCCGTGATTGTTGCCTTGGCCGCCAACCGGCCGGGGCATGATTATGTGGCGTCGGATATTTCGGTGAACGCCCTTAAGACAGCGGCCCGAAACGCCGAAAAAAACGGGGTCGACGGAAAAATCCTGTTTTTTGCCGGGGATTTGTTAGCGCCCCTCTGTCCTTCAGCCCGTTCCTTTGACCTGATCGTATCCAATCCTCCGTATATTGCAGGCAATCAACTGACCGGTCTGGAACCCGAGGTGCGGGATTTTGAGCCGACCCTGGCCCTTGACGGCGGGGCGGACGGCATGGATATTATCCGGAAAATTATCGACACGGCGCCGCTATATCTGGCGCAGGGCGGCGCATTAATGCTTGAAATCGGGTTTGATCAAAAAGACGTTGTTGAGCAGACCGTTACCCGCGACGGCCGGTACAGTTCCCCGGAATTTATCAAAGATTACGGTGGTCATCACCGGGTGGCCTTTATGCATAAAATGACCCATAAAAAATGATTGCTTCAATTAAAATAATTTGTTAGTAAACCAGATTCTATTTTTAATTGTTTTTTTATCATCACTCACGCCTTGCGACCGGTTTGCCTGGTGCTTTTACGTTAAAAGTCGGTGACCGGGATGATGCGGGCGGCGGGAGACAAACCAAAACCAGAAAAAAAGGAAAAACCAATGGAACATGTAAAAATGAAAGAGCTGCTTGAGTCCGGTGTGCATTTTGGCCATCAAACCCGGCGGTGGAACCCGAAGATGAAAAAATATATCTTTGGCGCGCGTAACGGCATTTACATCATTGATCTTCAGCAGACGGTCAAAATGTTCAAATCCGCATGTGATTTTGTGCTTGATACGGTGAGCAGCGGTAAATCGATTCTTTTTGTGGGCACCAAGAAGCAGGCCCGGGAATCCGTTTATGAGGAAGCCAATCGTTGTGAAATGTTTTACGTGCACAACCGGTGGCTGGGCGGGATGCTGACCAATTTTCCCACCATCAAAAAGAGCATTGACCGCTTGAATCATTTAAATACCATCGAAAACGACGGCACCATCAATCTTTACCCCAAAAAAGAACGGATTCAACTCCAGAAGGAACGGGAGAAACTGGACAATACCCTGGGCGGGATCCGTAACATGAAATCCCTGCCGGGTGCGATTTTTGTCGTGGATCCCAAAAAAGAGGCCATTGCCGTCAGTGAAGGCCGACGCTTAGGTATTCCCATTGTCGCCATTGTGGACACCAATTGTGATCCGGACTTCGTTGATTATGTGGTTCCGGGAAATGACGACGCCATCAGGTCCGTCAAATTGCTGACTTCCAAAATCGCCGAAGCCTGTATTGAAGGCGCGAAAATCCTCTCTGAGAAAAAACATGCTGCATCGGATAAGGAAGAAACGATGGAGCCGGCTGTGGAAGCGGCCCCGAAAAAGAAATCCGGTCCCGTGGAACGCCGCGTGGTATCCGACGGCTCCGAGGGGCCGATTGTTGAAGTGATTCGCAAGGCCGCACCGGCCGCAGAAGAAGCGGTTCAGGAAGATTAATATAATAAATACAGGCACTCGCCTGGTATAGATACAGGAGAAAAGAGAATGGTAGAAATTAGTGCGACAATGGTGAAGGAACTGCGGGAACGCTCAGGGGTCGGGATTATGGATTGCAAAGAGGCCCTCAAGGAATGCAATGGCGATATGGAGAAAGCATCGGATTATCTGCGGAAAAAGGGACTGGCCACGGCCCAGAAAAGAGCGGGCCGCGTCGCCTCGGATGGCACTATCCAGTCTTATATTCACATGGGCGGTAAAATCGGCGTGCTGGTGGAAGTGAACTGTGAAACGGATTTTGTTGCAAAAACCGATGGGTTTCAGGAATTTGTAAAAAATATCGCCATGCATATCGCGGCCGCGAGCCCGCTGGGCGTGGTGCCGGAAGACATTACCCAGGATGTGATTGACAGGGAAAAGGAAATTTACAAAGCACAGGCTCTGGAAATGGGGAAACCCGAGAACATGCTGGATAAAATTATTGATGGCAAAATGAGCAAGTTCTACAAGGAAAGCTGCCTGATGGATCAGCCCTATGTCCGTGACCCCAGCAAGACCATTACGGACATATTAAATGAGATGATCGGCAAAACAGGTGAGAAAATCACCATCAACCGGTTTGCCAGATTTCAGATCGGCAGGTAGCGACCCGTGACGACGCCCAAATACAAACGAATTCTCCTGAAGTTGAGCGGAGAAGCCCTGATGGGCGAGCAGACATACGGCATCAGCCCGGATATGCTGCGATACATGGCGGAAGAGGTGAAATCCGCCTATGATCTCGGCGTTCAGATTGCGATTGTGGTGGGCGGCGGCAATATCTTCAGAGGGATGGCCGCCGCTTCCAAAGGTATGGACCGGGCGTCCGCCGACTATATGGGCATGCTGGCCACGGTCATGAACAGCATCGCACTTCAGGATGCCCTTGAAAAAGCCGGAATGCAGACCCGGGTTTTGTCGGCCATTTCCATGCATCAGATGGCGGAGCCATATATCCGGCGGCGGGCAGTCCGTCATCTTGAAAAAAACCGCATTGTTATTTTTGCCGCCGGCACCGGCAGCCCGTATTTCACCACCGATACGGCCTCCGTGCTCCGGGCCGAAGAGATGCACGCCGATGTATTGCTCAAGGCAACCAAGGTCAACGGGGTCTATGATTCGGACCCTGTCGCCAATCCTTCCGCTCAATTTATCAAAGAGATCAGTTATATGGAGGTTCTGGAACGCCGGTTGAGCGTTATGGATTCAACAGCCATTTCCCTGGCCATGGACAACGGCCTGCTCCTGTGCGTATTTAATTTAAAGGAGAAGGGCAACATCCGGCGGGTGGTCTGCGGGGAGGCTGTGGGTACCAGAATTTTTGAGGATAAGTAAACGGCTATAGGGCGAAAATCATGATTACAGATATTATTAATGAAGCAAAAGACAGGATGGGAAAAAGCGTCGGTTCACTGAACGGTGAATTGAAAAAAGTCCGGACCGGCCGAGCATCATTAACAATTTTTGATGACATCCGGGTGGATTATTACGGAACCAAGACGCCCTTGAACCAGATGGCCACTCTGGCGGTGCCGGAGAGCCGTATGATCACCATCCAGCCCTGGGATATGTCCGTTATTAAGGACATTGAAAAAGCGATATTAAAATCCAACCTGGGTCTGACGCCTTCCAATGACGGCAAAATTATCCGTATCAATATTCCGCCACTCACCGAAGAACGGCGGCGGGATATCGTCAAGCAGGTCAGCAAGCTGTGTGAAGATTATCGGGTGGCGGTTCGAAATATCCGCAGAGATGCGAATGACATGCTCAAAGACCTGAAAAAGGAAGGCGATGCCTCGGAAGACGAGATATTCAAAGCCCAGGACAGCATTCAGAAATCCACTGATGATCATATAAAGCAAATCGACGATATATTTAAGACCAAAGAGAAGGAAGTACTTGAAGTCTGATGCTTCAGGTGCAGAAAATATGGCCGATACCAAAAAACGGGCAGAAAACGGCCTGGATCTGACCATGCTGCCGTCCCATGTGGCGATTATCATGGACGGCAACGGCCGGTGGGCCCAGAAAAAACTGTTGAACCGGGTCAAGGGCCATGAAAAAGGCGCGGATACGGTTCGCATGGTGGTCCGTTCCTGTCGTGAGATCGGCATTTCGTTTCTGACCCTCTACGCGTTTTCCACCGAAAACTGGCAGCGCCCGAAAGCGGAGGTCGCAGCCTTGATGGCGCTCCTCAAAAAGTTTCTGGTGTCCGAGCGCCAGGAGATGGTGGTCAACAACATCCGGTTCAACGTGATCGGCGAAACAGAGCGCCTGCCTCAGGCGGTTCGGGAAGAAATTCAAAGAACCCGGGACGCCACAAAGGTCAACACCGGCATGTGCCTTTCTCTTGCCTTAAGCTACGGCGGTCGGGCGGAGCTGGTCAAAGCCGTGAAAGAAATCGCCGCAGATGTCCAGGCCGGCCGGTTGTCCCTTGACGCCGTCACGCCGGATACAGTCGCCCGTCATTTATATACGGCGGATATGCCGGACCCCGAACTGCTGATCCGGACCAGCGGAGAAATGCGGATCAGCAATTTCCTGTTGTGGCAGATCGCCTATGCCGAAATTTATGTCACAAACACCCTTTGGCCGGATTTTACCAGAGAAGAGCTGATACAGATACTCAAGGAATACCAGGGCCGGGAACGTCGTTTCGGACGTGTTTAACCCGCCGGGATTCTACAATATCAAACGACGGGCGGCAAGAAAGATGAACACGCACTTACAACGATTCCTAACCAGTATCGTCGCTTTTCCCATCTTGGCGCTCCTGATATTTAACGGCTCCCCGCTTGTGTTTGCCGTGTTTATCGGCCTGGTCTCCCTGATTGCCCTGTGGGAATACTTTCGGATTGTTTTCCATGACCAGCCGCAAACCGTTTTTTCTTCCATCCCCATCTGGGGCGGGCTGTCCGGACTGCTGATCATCGGCGCAGCCTTTTTCAATTCCTTTCAGTGGATCACCTTTTGTCTTGTCGTTAATTTTATCCTGGCCGCCATGTTGTCCATGCCTGGGTATAAAAAGGACCCAGGGGTTTTATCGGTGGTGGAGAAACAGATTCAGGGCGTCATGTATGTTCCTTTGGCCCTGTCCACCATTGTGCTGCTCAGGAACGGGACGGACGGGGTAGCCTGGATTTTTTTCATATTATTTATCGTGTTTGCCGGTGATGTGGGCGCATTTTATGCCGGAAAGTTTCTCGGACGCCACAAACTGAGCCCTGCCATCAGCCCCGGCAAAACCATTGAGGGTTCCATCGGCGGTATGGCGCTTTGCATGGTTGTGGGCTATGTGTTTATGCGTCTGTTTTTGCCCCATCTCAATACCCCCTTGATTTTTCTTTTGTTTATCGTGATTAATGTATCGGCGCAAACGGGTGATTTGTTTGAATCCGAACTCAAGAGAGCCGGACATATCAAGGATTCGGGCAATATTCTGCCCGGACACGGCGGCATGCTTGACCGGATCGACGCGCTGCTGTTTGCCGCTCCTGTGGCCTACATGTTCAAGGCCTTTTTGCTGGCCGGTGGTTAGCGGCATGCGACATTTAACCACCCGTTGTTTATCCATTTTGGGATCCACCGGGTCCATCGGCAGAAACACCCTGCGGGTGGCGGAGCGTTTTCCGGATCGGTTTTCCGTCAAAGTCCTGGCGGCAAAGAATAATATTACACTTCTGGCCGAACAGATTCTTCAATTCAAACCTGAACTTGCGGTGGTGTATGGGGAAACCGAGGCGGAAGGTTTAAAAAAACGTCTTCCTGCCAGCGTTAAAACCGAAATATTGCACGGCCCGGATGGGTATCATGCGGCAGCCGTCCATAAAAATGCCGATACCGTGGTTTCCGCCATGGTCGGCGCTGCCGGATTGACGCCCACGTTAGCCGCTATTGCCGCCGGAAAACACATTGCGCTGGCCAACAAGGAAACCCTGGTCATGGCCGGCGATCTGGTGATGGCGCAAGCCAAACAACAGGGGATATCCATCCTCCCGGTGGATTCCGAGCACAGCGCCATTTTTCAGTGTCTGGCCGGAAACCGGGCCGGGGATTTAAGCAAAATACTGCTGACTGCTTCCGGCGGCCCGTTTCGGAGCCGGGCGTTGGAACATTTTTCCGCCATCACACCGGAAGATGCGCTGGCCCACCCCACCTGGGCGATGGGAAAAAAAATCAGCATTGATTCCGCGACCATGATGAACAAGGGGCTTGAAGTGATCGAAGCCAAACACCTGTTTGGCGTGGACCATCATCAGATTGAAGTGGTGATCCATCCCCAGAGCATCGTTCATTCCATGGTTGCGTTTCATGACGGTTCCGTGATGGCCCAGTTAGGTGTTCCGGATATGCGCGTGGCCATTGCCTGCGCCCTGTCGTGGCCAGAGCGCCTGCCGCTGGAGCTGCCGGTTCCGGATTTCGCAGCCATCGGGGCCCTCACATTTGAACAACCTGACATGGAAAAGTTTTCCTGCCTGAAACTTGCCTACCGGGCCTGTGAAATCGGCGGCACCATGCCGTGTGTGTTGAATGCGGCCAATGAAGCGGCGGTGGATGCGTTTTTAAATAAACGGATTTCTTTTCTTCAAATACCGGAAGCTATCGAATATACTATGAATGCTCACATTATTGTTCAGCATCCCGATATCATGGATATTATGAAAGCCGACCACTGGGCCAGACAGACAGCCCAAAACTGGATTGAAGACCGAATTGGAAAGAGAGTAAACGATGCGGCGAAAAAAGGGGGACTATGAGTTTTGTAATCGGCCTGATTATTGTTCTCGGCATACTCATTTTTGTTCATGAGCTGGGACATTTTCTCTGCGCCAAAGCATTCGGCGTGGGTGTTGAGAAATTTTCATTAGGGTTCGGACCGAAAATTTTATCTAAAATTGCCGGCCGCACCGACTACCGATTGTCCGCCATTCCCCTGGGGGGATACGTCAAAATGGTGGGAGAACAGCCGGACGAAATTCTTGATCCTGCGGATATCCCCTTTTCCTTTACCCACAAACCGGTATGGCAGCGTATGATCATCGTGGCCGCAGGACCGGTGTTTAATTTTTTGCTGGCCATCGTTATTTTTTTCGGCATTTTCTGGTTTTCGGGGTTGATGCTGCTCCAGCCGGTCATCGGCGAAGTGACCCCCGGATCGCCTGCCGAAAGGGCAGGGCTTTTGAGCGGTGATTTCGTCACCGCCATTGACGGACGGCCCATTGAAAGTTGGACCGATCTTTCGGAAACCATCATGATGAGCGATGGAAAGCCCCTCCAACTCACCGTGCGTCGCGGCCAGGAAAATCTGACGCTTTCGGTGACTCCTGCCGATGATGTGATGAAGAATATTTTCGGTGAAGACCAGCACCGGTACATCATCGGGATCAAATCCACCGGGGAAACCGTCACCCGCCCCCTGGGGCCGGTGGCCGCGTTTCAGGAAAGCATATCCCGCACTTATCTTATCTGTGAACTGACGGTCCTTGGTGTCGTCAAAGTGTTTCAGGGGTCCATATCCCCCAAAACCATCGGCGGGCCCATTATGATTGCCCAGATGGCCGGCGAACAGGTGGAGCAGGGATTTATCAATCTGCTCGCATTTATCGCCCTCATCAGCGTGAACTTAGGCATTCTCAACTTGCTTCCCGTGCCGGTTTTGGACGGCGGACATCTCTTGTTTTTCGGCATTGAGGCCGTGATCCGGCGGCCGGTGAGCATCAAAACCCGGGAAATCGCCCAGCAGATAGGGATTTTCCTGTTGCTCACGTTGATGGTGTTTGTGTTTTATAATGATATCATGAGATTTTTCGAATAAGGGCAATAGGCTGAAATTATGCCATACCGACTTGAAATTACATTAAAATCCGATTTGTTTGATGCCGAGGGGCAGGGGATATGCAATAAGGCAGCATCCTATTTTGATATCCAGGTGGATGCGGTGCGTACCATCCACGTGGTGACCATGGACGCGGATTTGTCCCCGGACCAGTTGAAGACGGTTCAGACGGAAATTTTCACCAACCCTGTAACGCAAACGTCCTCTTTTGATCCGCTGCCCGTGGATTTTGACTGGTGCATCTGGGTGGGATACCGGCCAGGGGTAAAAGACAATCCGGGCAGCACGGCCGTGGAAGCCATTGAAGATGTTTTGGGTCGCCGTTTCGCACCCTTTGAGGCAGTGTATACGTCCCGCCGGTATTGCCTTAAAGGTCCCCATCTGACCCGGCCCCAGGTGGAACTGATTGCGGGCCAATTGCTGGCAAACGACATCATCCAGCAGGTGCGGGTGTTCGCCCGGGACCAGTGGGACCCCGAAACAGGCATCGGGTATATGATTCCAAAGGTACGCCTGGACCATACGCCCACGGTGTCCACTATTCCCATGGATAGCGACGCGGCCCTCCGGCAGGTCAGTGATGAGCGCAATCTGGCCTTAAATCCCAACGATGTGCCGGTTATCCGGTCTTATTTCCAGCGCTCCGATGTGCAGGCCGAGCGAAAGCAGGTCGGCCTTCCGGAACCCACGGATGTGGAGCTGGAATATATTTCCCAGGCCCGCTCCGATCATTGCAGCCACAATACGTTTCAAGGGGTTTTTATTTACACGGATGCGGAAACCGGCAAGACCGAAGTGATCCGCAGCCTGTTTAAAACCTGCATTCAGGCCCCCACCCTGGCCCTTGCCGAGAAAAAAGACTGGGTTGTCTCCGTATTATGGGACAATGCGGGGGTGGGCCGGTTTGACGCCGACCATTATTACACCATCACCGGCGAAACCCACAATTCCCCGTCCAATATGGAAGCTTACGGCGGCGCCATCACCGGCATTGTGGGCGTTTACCGCGATCCCATGGGCACGGGCTTAGGTTCCAAACTCATCATGGGCAGTTACGGATTCTGTGTGGGCCACCGTGACTATAACGGGGATCTGCGCCCCCGGCTCCATCCCCGCAGGCTTCTGGACGGCGTGATTGAAGGGGTCCGGGACGGGGGCAACAAAAGCGGGATTCCCACGGGGTTCGGTCAGGTGACATTTTATCCGGGTTATATGGGCAAGTGCCTGGTATTTGTGACGGCCCTGGGCCTGATGCCGGCTGTGGCCGCAGGCCGCCCCACGGAAACCAAAACCACCTCGCCGGGCGAGCTAATCGTAATGTGCGGGGGCAGGGTGGGGAAAGACGGGATTCACGGAGTGACTGCCTCATCGGAAACATTTTCAGAGAACACCCCAGCCGGTCATGTCCAGATCGGCGACCCTTACACCCAGAAAAAAATGCACGATTTCCTCCTGGAAGCCAGGGACGAGGGACTCATTGCCTATATCACGGACAACGGCGGAGGCGGGCTGTCCTCATCCGTCGGAGAATCCGCCATGATGTCGGGCGGGTGCCGGGTGTTCCTTGAAAAAGTGCCTCTCAAGTACGACGGTCTGGACCAATGGGAAATCTGGATATCCGAGTCCCAGGAACGCATGACCGTGGCCGTCAAACCCGAACATATCGATCGGTTTATGGCCCTCAGTCTTCGGCATGCAGTGGAAAGCACGGTGATCGGCGAATATACGGACACCGGCAAGCTCCATATTACCTATAATGACAAAACCTGCGCCTATGTGGACATGGATCTGCTCAAATCGGGGTTTCCGAGCTGGGAATTTGACGCTGTCTGGCAGTCGCCCGAACTTCGGGGATTGTATGAACCGGTGCTGGGCGAGCCCACCGATTATGCGGCAGTGCTGCTGGATCTTATGAGTCGTCCCAATATCTGCTCCAAGGAATGGATCATCCGGCAGTATGACCATGAAGTCCAGGGCGGCAGCGTCATCAAGCCTTTGGTGGGCCGGGACCGGGATGTGAACTCCGATGCGGCGGTGATCCGGCCGGTGCTGAGCTCCAACCGCGGACTTGTGTTCACCCAGGCCATCCTGCCCATGTATTCGGCCATTGACGCCTATCACATGACCAGTTGCACCATTGATGAAGCGATGCGGCGCATGGTGGCCGTGGGCGGCGATCCCTCCCATATCGGTGGCGTGGACAATTTCTGCTGGCCGAACATTCAGTATGATCCCATCAACAATCCGGACGGGAAATTTAAGGCGGCCCAACTGGTCCGGTCATGCAAGGCCCTGGCGGACATGTGCCTATCTTATGGCATTCCGCTTCTCTCCGGCAAGGACAGCATGTATGTGGACGGCCACCTGCCCGGACGTTTCGGCGAGACCCATAAGGTTTCCGCTCTGGAAACCATGCAGTTTTCAACGGTCGGGGTTATGGCGGACATTGAAAAATGCGTGACCATGGACACCAAATGCGCCGGGGATCTGGTGTACGTCCTGGGAGATACCCGGAATGAGCTGGGTGCTTCCGAATATTATGATCTGTTCGGATACATCGGCAAAAACGTGCCCCAAGTGGATGCGGAAAAATTTAAACCCGTATATGCGGCGGTATTTGAGGCCATTCGGAACGAACTGGTGGCGTCCGCCCATGGGGTTTATCGCGGGGGGCTCGGGGTGCATCTGGCACTCTCTGCCATGGGCGGGAATCTGGGGCTGGACATTGACCTGGGGAAGGTTCCATCATGTGAAGCGTTGCGTGCGGATGCGCTCCTGTTTTCCGAGTCCGCAGGCAGATTGATACTCACCATCAGGCCCCAGGATCGGGCGGCATTTGAAAAAATCTGCGAAAATATTCCCTGTGCCTGCGTGGGCACGGTGACCGAATCCCCGTTTTTAAATGTCCTGGGCCGGGAGGGAAAGGTGCTGATATCTCTTTCCATGGCGGATTTAAAAGCCGCGTGGAAACGGCCGTTTGGGTCGCTGATTTAATTTTACCACAGAGATCACAGAGACCACAGAGAAAGATAGGCGTTTAATAATAATGGATTTACTTTCAACGGACCTTTTGACCGGACGGATTATTGGATGTGCGCTGGAAGTTCACCGTTTTTTGGGACCGGGCTTGTTGGAGTCTGCATATTCTCAATGTTTTGCCTATGAACTCAGCGCGGCAGGCATGGCCTTTGAAATTGAAAAACCAATGCCTGTCAGGTACAAGGACATTACTCTGGATTGTGGGTATCGAGTGGATTTTTTGGTTGAAAAGCAAGTTATTGTTGAACTTAAAGCTGTGTCTGAGGTTGTTGATATTCACAAAGCACAAACTTTATCTTATATGAAGCTGGCATCGGTGGATACCGGCCTGCTGATCAATTTTAATGTAAAATTGCTGAAAAACGGCATAACGCGTTTTAAATTATAACCTTTTTTATTTCTCTGTGACCTCTGTGGTCTCTGTGGTGAAAAATTAAGTGGTGAAAAAAAATGACGATCTCAACCATTAATGCCCTGGTACTGACCGGTTACGGCCTCAACTGCGACAATGAAACCGCCCATGCCCTGACGCTGGCCGGGGCGAACGCCCACCGGGTGCATATCAATGCGGTTATCGACGGCTCCGCACGGATTGACGACTATCAGATCATGGTGTTCGGCGGGGGCTTCAGTTGGGGAGACGACCACGGGGCCGGCGTGGTGCAGGCGGTGCGCATGAAACACACGGTGGGTGAGAAAATTACGCGGTTTGTGGAGAACGGCAACCTTGTGATCGGCATCTGCAACGGATTTCAGACCCTTGTCAACCTTGGGCTTTTGCCCGGTTTCGACAACAATTACCGCGACCGGTCCGTGGCCCTGACCTATAACGACTGCGGCAATTTCCGGGATGACTGGGTGACGCTTGCGATCAATGCCGATTCCCCCTGCGTGTTTACACGGAATCTCACCGTCATCGACCTGCCGGTCCGTCACGGCGAGGGAAAGTTCGTGGCCGATGACGCCGTGATTCGGAGGCTGGTTGCGAACCATCAGGTGGTGTGCCGGTACGCCCTGCCGGACGGAAAACCCGCAGGCAAAAAATTTCCATTTAATCCAAATGGTTCCATGATGGATATCGCCGGAATCTGCGACCCCACGGGCCGGGTTTTCGGCCTCATGCCCCACCCGGAAGCCTTCCACCATCCCGCCAGCCACCCGGACTGGCAGCTCCGGAAAGAACTCATCAAACGCGGACAACTTTCCTCCGGCGATTTGCCGGTGACCGGTATCCGCATCTTTGAAAACGCCGTGGGGTATTTTTCATAACCCATCGTGACCGATTCCTTGTTTGAGAATTCCCCGCCTTAAATAATTTTCAGGTGCTATTAAAAATTTTAATAGTTTTTCTGCCCGAAGATGTGCATCGTTGCGCAGCTTTCAAGATCATAACAGCATAATAAATAAATTAAATTTATTCCTATATCATTTTATTTTAATAAGTTATGCCATAAAAACCTTCGGTCGTACAGTCCGGATAATATAGCTGATCAATTTGGCACGGGAATTGTATGAACAATTAACGGAAATAAACTTCTTCGGAGGAATCGGAATGAAAAAACAAGATGGATTTACCTTGATTGAACTGATGATCGCGATTGCCATCATCGCCATCCTTTCTGCTGTCGCTGTTCCCAATTATATCCGTTATCGAAATAATCAGCAGGTCATCCTGGCCGCCAGGGAAATTTATTCCGCCCTTCAATCGGCCAAGATGTCGGCCATACGAGATAATACCGCCATCAACGTGCTGTTCACTCCAGGCCAAGGCAGTGCAGGAACCTATCAGGTGTTTGAGGACCTTGACGGCGATAATGCCTTTGACCCAGGGGAGAGGGATATCGCTAATGGTGTGATGCCTCCGGGGGTCAATATGCAGAGCGCCGTATTTGGTCTTGGCGCAAATTTTACACGATTTACCGCAATGGGACTGACTACAGGAAGAAATGGCACAGTTATAGTCGATAACGGTAACCCCACTATTAGAACACGAGTTCGGGTCAATACGGTCGGTGGTATAAGAGTCGAATTGGACCAATAAAATACAGGAACCGGTAATATGCCAGAAGCAAAAAATACATTATTCAAAAATTCGGCTTTCACCCTGATTGAACTCTTAATCGCCATGGCGATATCATCCATCATGATGGCGGTGATTGCCACCGCCTACTGGGTCCAGGCGCAGATCAGCCGGGAGCAGCAGATGGTGGTGGAAATGCAGCAGAACCTGCGTTCGGCAATGTATTTTCTGGAGCGGGATATCATGATGGCGGGGTATGATGATGATCGTAATAATCTTCCCGAAGGCAGGATTATCGCGGCAAATGCGGTTCAGTTTACGTTTGAATTTGTGGATGATGCGAATGCAGTGGTGAGAATTGCTTATAGCCTCTTTGATGCCCTGAATGATGGTGATGCGGATTTAGGAAGGAGTGTTAATGGTGTCGCTCCCCAAGCCGTTGCGGAAAATCTTCAGACCCTGGAATTTTTCTATACCATGGCCAACGGCACACGAACACTCAATCCAGCGAATTTGCAAGATATCCGGGTAGTGGGTATATCTCTCCTGGCCCGGACGGCATCTGAAACGCGGGCAGTTGACAGGCGGACATATACTTCGCTATCCGGGGCAACGACGGGACCTTTTAATAACAGGTTTCAGAGACAGTTAGTGACTGCCATGATCAGGTGCCGGAATATGATCGGCGATTAAGGATTTAAAAAATTGAGATGTGCTGTTTTTATTTAAATTTTTAACCACTCATAGATGCGAGCAACCACCCATGAAACATGACCGGCAAAAGTATCCCGTATCCCGGCAGGACGGATTTACCCTGATTGAGGTCATCATCGTCATTGCGATTTTTTCCATTGGCATTCTGGGGGCCATGACCATGCAGACATCGGCTGTTGACGCCAATGCCACCTCCCGCAAGAGCACCCTGGCCCTGGAATACGCCACGGACACCATGGAGCGGCTCATGCAGATCAACCCCAGTTTTGATGACAATTTCAACATTGATGATGATGGTGATGGTAATTTTACTGATACAGATGAAGCAGATGACCTGAACAGTGACGGATTCGACAATGACCAGGACGGAACCGTGGACAATGAAGTGGTATGGCATTTGTTGCCGGAATTTGCCACGGGGACAGGCCGTAGCCGGGGAACCAATATTCCGGAAGATGCCTATTATAATTCAATTTTCAACCTGACTTGGGCTGTCACGAATATTAATTGCGATGGCCTTGGCGGCAATGACGCCAAACGGATTGACATCACCGTGACTTGGGATAACGGCCGAAAAAATATTCAATTAACCAATATACGTACCAGCATAATGTAATAGAGTGCCTGAGGAATTGAACCGGAGGAACTGAAAATGACGCGCAGCATCCCCTGTATCGACAACGAAAACGGATCGTTGATGGTTATTGCCCTTTTAATCATGGTAACCCTTGCCATTGCCGGATTGATGGGCACCAAGGACGCGGTTATGGAAGGCCGCGTGGGCCGGAATTACGCCATTCACAAACAGTGTGAGAACGCCGCTGATGCGGCCGGCAAGGAGTTCATCCAGGCCATCGACAGCATTTTTGTAAACGCTTTCAGCAGCATGGATGCTGTGGGCGACCTTGACAATGAAGCCTGGACGCCCTATGACGACTACAATACCACGTTTGATTTTGATGCGGCGCATTTGCGCGATGGAACTTATGCGCAAATTAAACCCAGCAACCTTGAAGGCAATATCCCCTATTTGACCAGCGCCAATGCTATCGCCGTGCTGGTGGACCAGACGACCTCCGCCATGACGCCTGGCTTGGGCGGCACGAAACTGCCGGAATATTACACCTATGTGATTTACAGTCGGGCCGAGCATGCCGGCGCGGGAAGCAGCGAAGCCATCCTGATGTTCGGCTATCGCCAGGAATATACACCATTGTGATTGTAAATCCGGCCGGCCCCGGCAAACGACCCGGCTGCGCTCTCAGCGTTTAATTTCACCCATCAAAAAGACAACCCGAGGTGAACCATGAAAACAAAGCAATATGGAAATATGAAAACCAGGCATTATGGAAAACGGATCGTTTTTGCCCTTTGTGCGGCAATGATGGTGCTGGCGGCGACGCCGGTCTTCGGGGCGCCGGGGGATGGATGTGATTGGAATTGGTGGACTCAAAGTTACAATGGACGAAGAGATTGCGACAATGAATGCCGAAGCAACGCATGGATTGCTGCTCGTCTGGGTGTCGGCGGTTGCACGTCTGATCTCAATTGTTCGGCCTTTGGCTATGATAACGGGACTTGCCTTAATTGTTTTATCGACAATGACGGGGATGGCTACGCGGGTACGCCCGCTTCTTGCAATGCGCCTGGCGCCGTGGCCAGTAGACAAGAATCCTGTGATAACGATCCCACCAGGAATCCAGGTGTTGCGGAAATCTGCGACTTGATCGACAATGACTGCGATGGCTCTACGGATGAGGGACTCACCATGCGCTATTATTACCGGGATACGGACGGGGACGGGTACGGTTCAACCTCTCGCGTGTGGCGTTGCATGGCGCCGACCGGGTATGTGGATAACGATGATGACTGCAATGACGGCAATGCTGCGATTCATCCTGGCGCTGCTGAAATCTGCGACAATCTGGACAATGACTGCGACGGTCAGACGGATGAAGGCGTTCCCCTCACCACCTATTATCGGGATGCAGACGGAGACGGCTACGGGAACCCATCTTCTCCCACCACAACCTGCATGCCTATGCCTGCCGGTTATGTGGCGGACAACACGGATTGTAACGACAGCAATGCGGCGATTCATCCGGGGGCTACTGAAATTTGTGACGGGGTAGATAATAACTGCGACGGCCAGACCGATGAGGGGTTTGCCACCGTTACTTATTATCGGGATGCGGACGGAGACGGCTTTGGAGCCACCGGCAATAGTGTGACAACCTGTATGCCCCAGCCCTCCGGCTATGTGACGGACGGTACGGACTGCGACGACGGCAATGCCGCGATTCATCCGGGGGTGACCGATGTTTGTGAAAACGGCGTTGATGAAGATTGCAGCGGGACGGACCAGCCCTGCGGTGTAGGGGACGACTGCGACTGTCAGTGGACGGGGCCTTGGTGGAACCGGGTTTGGGAGTGCGAGGGACAATATGACTGTAACGGCGATTGCCGGAAGAAGTGGCGGATCGAGCGCGATCTCGCTGATGGGGTATGCGATGAATATCTGAACTGCGCAGAATTTAATTTTGACGGCGGGGACTGTGAAGTCATTGCCGATTGTTATGAAGACGCAGACGGCGACGGATATGGAAACCCTGACGGCGCCACCATGAATGCGCCTTGTACCGCCGGTTATGCGGACAACAACCAGGACTGTGATGATTCAAATGCCGCCATCAATCCCGGCGCTACTGAAATCTGCGACGGCTTTGATAATGACTGTGACGGTGCGATTGATGATGGGCTTGCCACAGCCACCTATTATCAGGATGCGGACGGGGACGGATATGGAAATCCAGCCGTTCATATGGATGGGTGCGCCCCTCCGGAAAATTTTGTGACGGACCACACGGACTGCAATGACGGTAACGCGGATGTCCATCCCGGGGCCTATGACGTTTGTGAAAACGGGGTGGATGAAAATTGCAACGGTGCGGACAGCGTATGCGGAGAAACGCCGAGCGTATGTGCGGACCTCTCCGATATCCCCCTGGAGACCCAGGTGGAGGCAGCTCCGCCCATTGTCATGATGCTGGTGGATGATTCCGGAAGTATGGCCTGGAGCGTGCTCTGTCCTGAAAAAAATGGGCAGTTTAGCGGATACGACGGTTACGATGATGTGGATGAATATTGGAAATCCCAGTATTCGGGATATAACGGGATATATTACAATCCCGGCCTGGATTACGCGCCCTGGCCGGATACCGGCTCCGCGACTTATGACGATGCGAACAGGGATACGCCCAAGAGTCATCCAAACCAGACGGGAACCCGTACGTTAAACGGCGAGTTTGATTCTTTGGATGGGGTGAGTGTCCGCTGGTCCCATTACTATGTCTGGTCCACCACTGAAAACGCCCCTTACCTGATCAATATCACCGGAACGGGGGGGAGCTACTCCCTGGATTATTATAAGGTGGACGCGTGCGGCAATGGGGCCTGCACCAGTGATCACAGTTATGTTTCGAGTTACACATCCGATACCTCACCGCCGGCTGACGTGGTCTCCGGCCGCACGGCTGCTGAGGAGCGCCAGAATTTCGCCAACTGGTACCAATATTACCGGATCCGGC
This sequence comes from Desulfosalsimonadaceae bacterium, assembly GCA_049297455.1. Lineage (GTDB taxonomy): Bacteria > Desulfobacterota > Desulfobacteria > Desulfobacterales > Desulfosalsimonadaceae > SURF-3. Next base: position 85,841 of record JBAQUK010000232.1, read on the forward strand.
AACTGACGGCCATATCCGCCCTGGCCAATGTGGTGAACACTGTGGAAGGGATGAAAATCGGTCTTCATGCCATCAATCATAACAACGACATCAATATGATCGCCCCCCGGCTGGTGGATACGAATCGCGGGGTAATCCTGGATGATCTCTATGATGTGGGCGCCGATGGGTATACCCCATTGCAACTCGGGCTTCAGGCGGTGGGCAATTACTATAACGATGACGCCAACGGACCCTATTCCTCCTCCGCGAACGGCGGCGATTGCCAGCAGGCCTATACCATCATGATGACCGACGGTTATTATAACGGTGAGGATCCGTCAGTGGGCAACGCGGACAAAAACGATGATGCGGGTCAGATAGACGGGTTTGACGGCGGGGAATTCGCCGATGATGCGACAAACACCCTCGCGGATGTGGCCATGTATTTTTATGAAAGGGATTTAAACGGTAATCTGGCGAATGTAGTGCCCACGAGCCCCCAGGACCTGGCCACCCACCAGCATATGGTGACCTATTCGGTCTCCTTCGGCCTGTCCGGGCTCTATGATCCCGATGACTATCCGAATTGTCCCGTTGGGGCCAACTCCTGTCCTGCCTGGCCGAATGATGTGAGCAACACTTCTGAAGATGAACGCAGCATTACCGATCTCTGGCATGCGGCGGTCAATGGCCGGGGGGAATACATGGAGGCGAATAACGCCCAGCAGTTGGCGTATACCCTGGCCGCCATGATGCAGGATGTGTCCAAGCGAGAGGGGTCCGGCGCGTCGGTGGCCGTCAATTCCCATGAATTGAAAGAAGGGACCAAGATGTATCAGGGTACCTATAATTCTGCTGGCTGGACCGGAGATCTGAAGGCATATCCCATTAATTCGGATGGATCGGTGAATCAAACCCCGACCTGGTCGGCCGCGGCCGTGCTGGATGCACGGGTGACGGCCTCCGGACATGGGGATCGGGATATTTTTACCATGGGCGTTTCCGGCGGGATCGCATTTACCAGCGCGAACATCGGCTCGCTGACAACAGCCCAGCAGAATTCCCTGGGAGCGGACGCCACTTCCCGGACCAATCTGGTTAATTTCATCCGGGGGGATTTCTCCAATGATGAAAACCATAACGGCAGTCTGCGGGCAAGGATCACCCGGTTGGGCGATATCGTCCATTCCGAGCCGAAATATGTCAAGGGGTATCTGTATGTCGGCGCCAACGACGGCATGCTCCATGTGTTTAATGCCGCCAATGGCCAGGAGGTATTCGCCTATATTCCCAGTTTTGTGTACCCCAATCTGGAAGAACTGTCCAATCCGGATTATTCCCATCGTTATTTTGTGGATCTGAGTCCGTTTTTAGCTTATGTCGGAAGTGACGTGCTGCTCATCGGCGGACTGGGCAAGGGCGGAAAAGGGTATTTCTGTCTGAATGTGAATATCAACAACCCCGGATCTTTTAGCAACGCTGATGTGAAATGGGAATATCCGGATGCCGGTTCCTCCAGCACGGAAGTTGCCAACTTGGGGTACACTTTTTCCGAACCCGCTATTATTGAGACGGAAACAGCCGGAAAGGTGTTGATATTCGGCAATGGCTATGACAGCACCAATGCCAAGGCCGTGCTTTACGTATTGGATCCAAATACCGGCAATATGTTAAAAATGATTGATACCGGCTATGGCAGTCCGAATCCTGCGGCCAATAACTGCAATGGGCTGTCGACGCCAGTCTTTCTTGATGCCAATAATAATGGTAAAGCGGACTACGCCTATGCCGGTGACCTCAGGGGAAATATCTGGAAATTCGACATCAGTGGTGCGGTCGCCGGCTGGGCCGTGGCGTATCAGGGAGGCGGCAGCCCCCAGCCGCTTTTCCAGGCCCGGGACAGCGCGGGCAATCCCCAGCCGATCACCACCCGATTGGCTGTCAAAGGTCATTGTGTTAAAGGGTATTCCGGTTATATTGTTATCTTCGGGACCGGTAAGTTTAATGCCGGCGGTGATTTTACGGACACCAGCACTCAGGCCGTTTACGGTATATGGGATTGGGCCGCAGAATGGGTGGAAGAAGGCGAAACCGGCTCGGATAAATATTTGGGTGCTTTTAATAGTCCAAGCACCGGCAATTTGTCCAATCTCGTTGCGCATGCTGATTTGACCGGAGTGGGTGATCAACTGACCCTGTTGGGGCAGTCCCAATCCGGAGCCAGCGTAACCGTCGACGGTGAAGAATGGAGCTTTACTTCATCCAATGCCATTACCTGGTTTAATGTAAAGAATTTCATCGCAGATGCCGGCGGCTACGGCAATGATACGCTTACCGAAGGCTATCATGTGGGCTGGCGCTTCACGCTTCCCGCCAGTGGGGAGCGGGTGGTCGCCGACCCCGTTCTGTGGTTGGATTATGCCCTTATCGTGTCCCAGGTGCCCGCGGAGAATATGTGTCAGGTGGGGGGGACCGCTTATCTGACGGTGTTTGACATTTGCTCAGGGGCCGCCCCGGATGAGCCGTTTTTCGATACCGATGATGATAAAGATGTAACCGATGAGGATACCATAGATGATGAAATCCCGAATAAAATAACACTTGAAGACTTTATCACCTATTCCCCCACCATGATTGAAGATATCCTTTATTTCGGTCCGGGGGAAGATTACGTGGTGGAAACGGATCCATCCCGAGTCATTTTCTGGCGGTTTTTAAATATTAACTAGAAAATTAATCAATATGACCAAGACTGCGCCGGGAGCCCCGAGTTTCTGGTTTGCTCCCGGATGACAGTCTGAAAAGAGGTTTGAAATGAAAAAAATAATGACAATAGTGGCTGGATTGATGTTGATGGCTGCCCCGATAGCCTTTGCCGAAGGACAGAAGATTTCTGCTGAAGTCCTGGGCGGAGCGGAAGCCGCATCGCCTGTGAATTGGAATTCGGAAAAACTGGTGTGGAAAACCGGTACAATTGACACCATAACTCCTGATGGGGTGGTGATTGGTGATGTCGGGTATCAATGGTCTAAATTCGGCACCCGCTTTCGGGGCAGCGACGGTAAAATCCTGAATTCGGGAAATTTTAATCAGGGTTCGGAAGTGATATTTGTCCTTGAAAGTGATCGTAAGACAATTGTTACGCTGATTAAAGGTGAATTCCATGAAGAGACAAAAGAGTAATTCCGAAGAATAAAGGAAAGGGTAAACCCATGGTTAAAATAGTTTTTTTGTCAGTGCTGCTTTTTATGGCGACGCCAGCGTCCGGTGAGTACTATCAATATGAAGATTCTCAAGGGAATCAGAGATTTACAGATGACGTTGCCAATATTCCGGAAGACCAGCGAACGGATATCAAAACATTTGAATCCGTTCAAAGTGAACCTCAGCAGGACATGACCGGAGAAGACGCCGTCCAGGAGGAGGATGCGTCGGACAACCAGAAGGCTGCGGAAGAGACGGACACGGCTAAGGCGAAGCCATCCGTAGTCGGCGTGGATCGAAAAAAAATCGACGAGCTGAACGCCACACGGGAAGAATTGCGAAAAACCTTTGCTGCCCTGGAAGCCGAAAGAAACGCCATCGGACCGCCGCCGCCCAAAAATGCCAAATCTGTTGTGAAAAAGGAATATAATAATAAGATCTCGGAATTAAACCGAAAAATCAATGCATATCAGCAGAGAACCAAAGAATTCGACGAAAAGGTGAAAGCGTATAACAGCCAGATAGGGAAATAATCGGTCTATTTATCGGGAAGGAACCACGACCCGCAAACTTGATTTTATGTATAAATTGGTGGGACAGGCTTTCCATATCCGGCGATTGATCTTTAAAGCAAAGCGGGCGTCTGAATATTTAAAAAAATTCAGACGCCCGTTGTTTTTTGAACCCAGGGGAGATCATTGCGCCCACCCGGATAGAACCGGAATCAACCCTTCACCCTGTAGAAATGTAATGGAATCATTCAACAGGGAAATTCCCCTGTTGATAAAAATGCCGTCATATCTTATGGTTGATACGCTATATGAATCGTAACCACTTTTATGATAGAGCGAGGGAATTCCGACATGGCAAGTGACGTTGATCATCCATTTTCCGATAAATCGGTGTGCATGGCACTGGTGCAGCACGGGCTGGTCACTAAGGCCCAGGCCATTGAAATATTTGAAAAAAAAGATAAAATCCGGGAGAGTATAGAAAAGCAGAAGGCCCGGCGCGGCGCATCCATTCCCGCGGGGGTGCGGATTATCAATCCCACCACCATTGTGGATATTATTGTTTCCTTCAAATTCAACCGGGCGGATAAGCCGGAACTGGAACTGGATGAAGATGTCATTTTCAAGGCCCTTGCCAAAATCTGGAATAAGCCTTACCGGAAGATTGATCCGCTGAAGCTGGATTTGAACCTGGTCACCACCACCATTCCCCGCAGTTTCGCCATGAAACACCTGGTGCTGCCCATTGAAGTGGACTGCGGCAAGCTGGTGGTGGCCACCTCCAATCCCTTTAACCCGGAAGTGTTTGAAGATATCGGCCGGGTCAGCCTCATGCCCGTGACCCCTATTGTGACTTCCAAAACCGATATTATCCGCTTGATCGACGAGTTTTTCGGGTTTAAACGATCCATTGCCGCAGCGGAAAATCAGTTTTCGAATCCCACATATGATCTGGGCAATCTGGAACAATATGTGCGCCTGAAATCAGTGGATGAACTGCCGGCCAACGACCACCATATCATCAATGCCGTCAACCACCTGTTCAGTTATGCGTTTGATCAGCGGGCGAGCGATATCCATATTGAGCCCAAACGGGATGCTTCTCTGATCCGGATGCGTATTGACGGGGTGCTGCACACGGTGTACCGGCTGCCCAAAAAGGTACATTCCCCCATGATCAGCCGCATTAAAAACATGTCCCGTCTGGACATGGCGGAAAAACGGCGTCCCCAGGACGGCCGCATCAAAACCGCCAAGGGGGATGTGGAGGTGGAAATCCGTATTTCCACCGTGCCGGTGGCGTTCGGCGAAAAAGTGGTGATGCGGGTCATGGACCCGGATATTTTATTTCAGGATCTGGACCAACTGGGATTTACGCCCCATGATCTGGAACGGTACAATTATATGGTGAACCGGCCGAACGGTCTGGTGCTGGTTTGCGGACCCACGGGCAGCGGGAAATCCACGACCCTGTATTCTACCCTGCGGCGGCTTTCCACACCCGAGATCAATACCACCACCATTGAAGACCCCATTGAGATGGTGCATGAGGAATTCAACCAGATCGCCGTGCAGCCGGCGGTGAATATCACATTTGCGACCATTATCCGGAATATTCTGCGTCAGGATCCGGATATTATCATGGTGGGTGAACTCAGAGACCTGGAGACCGCGCAGAATGCGGTGCAGGCGGCCCTGACCGGGCATCTGGTGCTGTCAACCCTCCACACCAACGATGCGCCGTCGTCGATTATCCGGCTGCTGGACATCGGGGTGCCGTATTTTCTGGTTCAGGCCACCCTGACCGGGGTGATCTCCCAGCGGCTGGTGCGGAAAATCTGTCCCAAGTGTGTTGAATCCTATGAGATTGACGCCTCCGAACTGGCCAGGGTCGGTCTGGATGTTAAAAAACAGGGGCCGGTGAAATTATATCAGGGTGCGGGCTGCGCCAAGTGCAGGGGCACCGGGTATTTCGGCCGGATTGCAATTTTTGAGGCCCTGCCGTATACGAAAAATTTGCGAAAGATGACCACCCGGGATACGGACCTGGCGATGTTGAGGGAGGTCGCGCTCAAGGAAAATCTGGTGACCTTAAGGGAAAACGCCATTCAAAAATTGCTCGAAGGGGTCACCACCCGGGAAGAGGTGCTGCGGGTGACATGGGAAAATGAATAAGAAAAGCCGGAATCCGGTTCGGTGATTGATACAGGCCCGTAAATTACAAATCCCCCGGCATTTCATGGGAAATTCCGAAATGCCGGGGGACAAAATCAGCATTTGTAAATCGTAATTATCTTTTCTCCACCAGTTTTCTGACAATATTGCCCGCAAGGATTTGTTCTTTTGAATTGGTCACAAGTACCGTGGATGTGGTCGGTTCCGTATGCAGAACAATCAAATCGCCGATACGCCGGGGAGTCAGAGCGACCTGTTTGACTTCATCGGGGTTCGGTCTGGCGGATTCCTGAAAGAAAATGGAATATTCCTGACCGGGCTCAATGCCGTCATTCTCACCTTTATTAATAAAAACAAGCGCATTTTCACCGATTAGTACTTCCTCCTCCTCGGGTTTAATGACCCGTCCGGAAAGTCCCTCAACACCCGGCCGGACAGGAATGTCGGTATTTCTTTGCATGTATGGCATGATGCGGTCATCGATCCGGATATCCCGATAGCAATCAACGATGTCGCCTGTGGCGAACTCCGGTTCAACAGCCGTGATTTCGACAACCCCGGTCAGCAAGTGCTGTACGCCGACATTTTTTTCTGTTTCAGGGTCCGTGATGCGGTCAAATGTTCTGAAAATGGTATATTTGCCGCCAACGGTCAAGGCCGGGGCGCCGGGTTCGGGATAAATATAAACCATGGTCCCTTTATCGATCAGCGAGAGATCATTTATACTTTTGAAAATGGTCCCATGATGGGGCGTTTCTGTCTGGCGAATGAAGCCCACCCGGTCGATTTTAGTGAATATGTGGGATGGTGCGGCGTCTTTTTTAACGGGTTCGGATGATTTTGCTGCAGGTGTCGGTGTTGCGGCGGCGGCGCGTTTTTCAGCACCTTCCCAGCCTTTTTTGTAAACCAGGATTTTTTGCCCAGGATAGATCCGGTGGGGATTTAAAATTTGCGGGTTGTTCTGGCTCCATAAATCCGGCCATACCCAGGAGGAATCGGAAAACTGCCGGGAAAGATCCCATAACGTGTCCCCTTTCTGGATCGTATAATAGAATCCGGTTTCCGTGCGGGTGATGTGGTCTTCAATGGCAGCGCCTGCAACGCAAGGCATGAGCAGCAGCAGGCAGAAAATAAAAACGCGGACGAAAGTTGCATTACGGGAAGAATTTTTGACTATCATTCCATACCCCTGTGATTGATTGTGGATTAGTCAAAATGGACCGGTTTGCGGGGGCGATGCATGGGCGGCGCCTTACCAGTCCTGTTACATGGGAGTATTAATTAGCGATTTTTATCCCTGTTGTCAAGTTTTTCATTATTTTCAGGATATTTGAGGGGTTGATTTTTTCGCGGCACAAAGGTAGAAGCGGGTAGGTGAAATTGATGAATATGATAAGCGCAATTATTTTGTTTGCAGTGATCGGGGATTTCCTGCTCCATTTGACCGCTGATATATTGAACCTCAAACGGCTGACCGGGGATTTGCCCGAGCTGTTTCAGGGGTATTATGACGCCCGGCGATACGCGGCTTCTCAGGATTATCTCCGGGTCAATACCCGTTTCAAATGGGCGGCTTCTGTTGTGGATATCGCTTTGTTTCTGGGGCTTATGTTCGGCAAAGGGTTTCCCCTCATCGACGGCTGGGTGCGATCCGTCAGCCGCCACCCGGTTGCCGGCGGTTTATTGTATATCGGCATCCTGTTCCTGCTTAAATGGGCCGTATCCCTGCCGTTTACCGTGTATTCGACGTTTGTGATCGAAGAACGCTTTGGATTCAACAAAACCACCTGGAGGATGTTTGTATCCGACATGGCAAAGCAGGCCGTTCTTGGCATTGTCCTGGGGGGGGCGGTGGTCGGCACGGTTCTGGCTTTTTTTGAATATGCCGGCCCCGGCGCTTGGTGGATTTGCTGGGCGGGGATTGTGGTGTTCATGCTCATCATGCAACTGGTGGTCCCCACATGGATTATGCCTTTGTTTAACAAGTTCAGACCTCTGGCGCCCGGAGAGTTGAAGAATGCAATTATGGCGTATGCGGAATCCATTCAGTTTTCCCTTCAGAATATTTTCGTTATGGACGGGTCGAAGCGGTCCGGAAAATCCAACGCATTTTTTACCGGATTCGGGCGGTACAAACGGATCGTTCTGTATGATACGCTGATTGACAATCATACCACCAAAGAACTGGTGGCGATTCTGGCCCATGAAATGGGGCATTACAAAAAGAAACATGTTTTCCGGATGCTGGCCGCAGGTATGGTTCAGACCGGCCTTATGCTGTATGTCTTGTCCTTGTTTATTTCTTCGCCGACGCTGTTTGAAGCCTTTTATATGGAAACCCCGTCGGTTTATGCGGGTCTTGTGTTTTTCGGATTTTTGTATGCACCGGTTGATTTTTTTGCGGGGATTCTCATGCAGTTTTTTTCACGGAAAAACGAATTCGCAGCAGACCGGTTTGCGGCTATGACCACTTCCGATCCCGCATCTTTTGCCCTTGCCTTGAAAAAACTGGCGGTTCATAACCTGTCCAACCTGACCCCCCATCCTTTATATGTTTTTTTAAACTATTCCCACCCGCCGGTACTGGAACGGCTGAAGGCGATCGCCGGTGAAAGCGTAAAATGAAAGTAATTGATCATCCCTGAATATTCTTTTATATTTTTGATGAATCCATCCACATTTAGGAATCCCGTGTTGAAATGATCCTGCCGTTTCACAGTTTAAAATTCAAGATCGCCGCCGATCTCGCGTTTATTATCCTGATAACGACGTTGTTATCCTATTTCGTGGTCATTCATATTGTTCAAAAAAATCTGATTCAGAACGGGGTGGAGCAGGGCAGGCGGCTGATGGCCGGATGGCCGGATCTGCCGGCGGACGATGGCGCGGACATTAAAAGATGGACCGGCGTCATGGATGGCATGCTCCTCCATGATTCACCATTTATATATGCTGCTTTTCGTTCAGTTGAGGGCAAAGGATATGATACCGGTGTCATCCCCGACGACCTGAAAAATTCCCTGCGGCAACAAACGGTCCGGGTGTTTCAAACCCGTCAACCCCATATTCAGTTTTACGGCGACACCTGGGGCGTTTTTTGGCACCAGAACCGGTACGTCCTGATATCTGATCCCGTCAAAAGTGCTGACGGACGGTTTTTGGGTACAAAAATGATCGTTTTTCATCTTGATGAAATTTACCGGATGCTCCGCCAGTCACAAAAAATTATCGGCTGGTACATGGGGGCCAATTTTCTGGTGCTGTTGCTCTTAGGGACCTACCGATTGTCCCGGCTGGTGATCCGGCCGATTCATAAATTTATTAAAATGACCGATGATTATCATGATGAGGACAGGTTCTATTTCGCACATGGCAGGAAATATCAGGAGTTCAATCAACTGTCCAAAGCATTGAACCAGATGATTGAAAAAATTGAAAAGAACAAGGAAAAACTTCAGGATGCGTTTAATCAATTGGAACTGGCGAACAGGGAACTGAAAAACGCCCAGGATGAAATCATCAAGGCGGAAAAACTGGCCTCCATCGGCCGCCTGTCCGCGGGCATCGCCCATGAAATCGGGAACCCCATCGGCATTGTCCTGGGATATATTGACCTGCTGAAATCGCGCCCGGTGCTCAAAACCGATGACACGGCCCAGGATTATCTGATTCGCGCAGCCGATGAAATCCAGCGGGTGCATGGCATTATCCGGCAGCTTCTGGATTTTTCAAGAGCTGCGCCGCTGAATTTGCACTATATAGAAATGCATGATCTCGTCACAGATGTGGCGGTCATTATGTCCCATCAGCCGCTGATGCGAGATATCGACATCGACTGCCGGCTTTCTGCGGCAGGCCATAGGGTATTTGCCGATTACGACCGGATGCGGCAGGTACTCGTGAATCTGATGATTAATGGGGCAGACGCCATTCAAGGGTCGCCGAATGCATCAAAAGGAAAAATTATCCTTGAAACAGCGTCCGTGGCCGGTGATGACCCGCGGGCCCTGGCCGGTCGCCCGACTTTTCTGTTGCGGGTGACGGACAATGGCGCAGGCATCTCAAAACACGACATCGAAAATATTTTTGATCCGTTTTACACGACCAAAGAACCGGGTAAAGGAACCGGTCTCGGGCTGTCGGTCAGCTATATGATTATTGAACAGACCGGCGGATCAATTGCGGTTGAGAGCGATGCGGGTCATGGAACCCGAATGACGATTTTACTGCCGATGCATACGGGCAAGGGGGATGACGATGGGAAAACGAATCCTGATTATCGATGATGAAAAGAATATGCGCCATATGCTCACCGCATTGCTCACCGAATCCGGATTCTCCGTGGATGCTGCGGCGGACGGGGCGGAAGCGCTTCAGAAAATTGAGGAAACGCCTTATAATTTTGTTTTCTGCGACATTCGCATGCCGAATATGGATGGCATGGCGTTTTTGAGAGCTGTTGCCGACAAGCTGGACAATATGAATGTGATCATGATGTCGGCCTATGGCAGCATAGACACCGCTGTGGAAGCCATGAAACTCGGGGCTTATGATTATATTTCAAAACCCTTTAAAACCGATGAAGTCTTGCTGACCCTAAGAAAAGCCGATGAACGCGAACGTCTGAAAAATGAAAACACGGTTTTAAAAGAGCAGATCAGGGAGATTGCGGAGCGGTCCGGTTTCGGCAATATGATCGCCAAAAGCAGGGAAATGAGATCCGTGTTCAAACTGGCTGAAAAAGTCGCCCGGTATGATACCACGGTGTTGATTACCGGCGAAAGCGGTACCGGCAAAGAGCTGGTTGCACGGGGCCTCCATTTCGGGGGTAATAGATCAAAAAATCCTTTTATTCCGGTAAATTGCGGTGGAATACCGGAATCGTTGCTTGAAAGTGAACTGTTTGGGCATAAAAAGGGGGCATTTACCGGGGCCACAAAAAATTCAAAGGGGCTTTTTGAAGCGGCCGGCGGAGGGACGATTTTTCTGGATGAAGTGGGAGACCTGCCGTTTACGTTGCAGGTGAAACTCCTGCGGGTGCTTCAGGACAATGAAATCCGGCCGGTGGGCGACACCCAGAGCCGCCTGATCGATGTCCGGGTGATTGCCGCGACATCCAAAAACCTGGAAAAAGAATCGGCTGCCGGCCGTTTTCGCGAAGATTTGTTCTACCGTTTAAATGTTCTTCCCATCCGGCTGCCGCCATTGATAGACCATGCGGAAGACATTCCGTTGCTCTGTGACCATTTTATCACTCAGTTTAATGTGAAGCTCGGGAAGGAGATAACCGGCGTCAGTCCGGCCGCGATGTCCCTGCTGCTTGCACACCATTGGCCCGGCAATGTCCGGGAGTTGGAGAATATGATTGAGCGGGCCATGGTGATGGCCGAAGAAGAGGTGCTGGTGCCGGAAAATTTTCCGTTGAAAATGCAGCCTGAAGTAAACAATCCGGCCCCGAAAATTGAGGATATTTTTACCGGCTTTTCGTTGAAAACAGGAAAGGAAATTCTGGAAAGCCACCTGATCCGACGCGCCCTGGAAGCAACCGGAGGTAATCGTACCAAGGCCTCCCATCTTCTTGAGATCAGCCACCCCTCCCTGTTAAGTAAACTCAAAGCCTATAATATTGTATAGTTGACCGGAATAAAATACGCCCGGAAACATTAGGTTACAGCAAAGGTTTCCGGGCGTATGTATTATTTGAATGGATTTATGAGGGTTCCGTCTTTGCAGCAAACGGCATGGCACAAAGAATATCCGGGAGCGTTAAACGTTACTTTTTTGAGATATGCGACGGAAAAAAGGTCTGCCCCAACGCATATATTACAAAAATATCATTGATCCGCACCAACGGAAATCATGACAGTCCGGCTTATTTTCCGTTGTTGATGCTTTCTCGCAACTTCCCGGAACACTTGAACGTCACAACATTTCTTTCATCTAAGAGGAGGTCGTCTCCCGTCGCCGGGTTTCTTCCCCGTCGAGTGGATTTTTCCTTGACGCAGAACTTACCAAAGCCGGAAACCAGCACATCATCACCCTTTTCAAGGCTGTCTTTTATAATTTTAAGAAGGGATTCAACAATTTCAACTGATTTTTTCTTGGTAAATCCGAGTTCATTAACGTGTTCGACGATTTTGTTTTTTGTTAATGCCATTGCGCCTCCTGCTTAGGCTGGTTAATAAGTGGTTTGTAAATCTTAAAAAAAATGATCACCAGCGGTAATGCTAATCGGATTCATGAACTTCGGTTGAATCCGGATCCTGATTCAGGGAATGATGATACTGATTAACCGTTTCGATGATATGATCGATTCTGTCCGAGATTTCTTGAATTTCTGCCTTTAAGGCTGTTTCATCCGGTAAATTCATTTATTTCGAAGAGTTACGCCGATTGGTGGTTGATAGGCCACGCATTTTGTATCTATTTCGAATTATTGACTATTATTTGTCAAGATTTCAAATCTGGCTAATATCATTCAAAATAAATAGATATGAACCGTATGTCAAGAAGATTTATTTTTTTTGAAATATATGACCTTGATTTTTTTACTGATAAACCCGTAAAAATACCGGATGCCGCCATGTGCGCAATCGTTTGTCAGATGCCACCACATAAGGGATTTTTCCGGGTTCGGATCGGCGGACTGTGGATTCAGGAATGGTTTGAATCCATCAGACAAAAGCCAAAATCACAAAAAAATAAAATTGCGGGCTGTAATTTTTGTGAATGTTCTGCTAAGAGGAATCGTTTTGCTATCATAAATGAAACTGGAGCCGACGAGCGGGATTGAACCGCTGACCTGCTGATTACGAATCTCAAAAATCAACATTTCACTGAATTTCACACAATATCATTTAACAAAAAAATTCCTCGTAATTTCAATTTTTTGTCTCTATAATCGGATATAATATTTTTCATTTTTTTTCATTCAAAATCACTTTAAATCAGTTTCAAAAAGGTGGTTTTTTGGTGGTGGTGGTTTTCCCCAAATTTTTACTTGGAGGCCTGCTGATGACAGACAACTGGTTCAGGACATCTTATAAGGGTTTGCGGTATCGCAAACATAAAACCCGTAAACATGGGGTTGATTTTGATCGATTTTATCAATTCCGGCATACGGTTGACAGAAAACGAATTGAGGATTCCTTGGGCTGGTTGTCCGATGGGTGGACAGAGGACAAATGCCTGAAAGAAATCATCCGGATTAAAGAAGCAAAAACCACGGGGACCGGCCCAAAAACCTTGACGGAAAAACGTAACATTGAGGCACAGAAGCGGGTCGCTGAATTGGACGCACAGAAACGAGCCGAACAAGAGACTGAACGTTTAGCCCGAGAAAAGAAAAAGTTTAATGATATCTGGCTGGAATACCTGGCGATTCCTACCGACAACAAACCAGACACAGTGCGCACGGAAGAATTATTAATGCGTCGGTGGGTGTTAACAATTATCGGAGAAAAAAGAATTAATGACATTTGCGATTTAGATATCCAGAAAATTAAAAAAAATGTTTTATCATCTGGGCGCGCACCACGGACAGCTGAATTAACCTTGGCTATTTTACGAAAGATTATGAATTTTGCATTAAAAAGGCAATACCGGAAAACTGATAATCCTGTCAAGGATGTTATTAAGAAAATTAAATATGATAATAAAAGAGTGCGGTTTCTCAATAGAGAAGAAGCGGAGCATTTGCTGGCTGCGTTGAAAGAAAAGAGTCAAATCATTCACGACTTGGCGTTAATGAGTTTGCATACCGGAAGTCGGGCAGGGGAACTTTTTAAACTGCAATGGCCGGATGTGAATATAGAGACAGAACAAATATTTTTAAAAGACACCAAAAATGCGGATAGCCGGATTGTTTATATGTCCAGCGCGGTAAAAGAAATGATTGTACGGCGGAAAACCAACGATTCGCGGAAACGGCGAGTAAATCCTGAATGGAACCCTCCTCGACTGGTTTTTCCTGGCAAAGGTGGAAAACAGATTACAGGGGTTACCCGTACTTTTAGGCGGGTGGTGGATGACATGGGCTTAAATGAGAACATCACAGACAGGCGGCAGCGGCTTGTTTTTCATTCGCTAAGGCATTCGGCGGCAAGCTGGCTGGTTCAGGCAGGGACCCCGCTTTTTACGGTCCAAAGGCTTTTAGGGCACCAGACAGCGGCCCTGACTGAGCGATATTCTCACTTAGCCCCGGCGAATCTGCGAGCAGTAACGGCGGTTTTTGATGAGGCTACCAATAAAACCGGCACGGACATGGTTTCCATACCTGGAAGCGCACAAGAAATAAATAAATAATTAATTTTGTTTATAATATTCATTTTTAAAAGGCGCGTTCGGGCACCATGTCCGTGTTTTTTTCTTGATTTATTCAAATCCGAAAAATTACTCTTAAAAACCTGTCAGTCTGCTTCTGCATTCGCCCATCGGATTATATTATATCACATGGCTGGCGATGCTAAATCACTGCAAGTTGGCGGATAGTTACATTCAAATGTTCAAAGGACGGATGATTGACCGATATGAAAAAACTCTCAGAATCTAACTCAAATACTGCTTCAACCGCCAGTCCGGACCCTGGACACGAATCACCGGACCCATTCCGGCGATTCGTGAAGCAACGCGATGGTCGACTTGATGCGCCATTTCATCCAGTGAAAGATTGGATGTGATGATGGTGGGTTTAAACATATTGTCCCGTTCATAAATAATATAGCCCAGCGTCTTTTTTACCCATTCGGTGGGCTTTTCCACCCCCAGGTCATCCAGCACCAGATATTCACATGAGATGTAGGCCTGTATGGCATCCTGTTCCGTTACTTTACAATCAGCGTGAAACGCCTTTTTGATTTCAAAACAAAGCCTGGGAACACACGTAAAAACGACCTGTTTATCCTTGAGCAGGAGTTTCCTGACAATGGCGGCAGCCAGATGGGTTTTCCCTGTCCCACAGTTTCCATAAAGATAAAGACCCGGAAAATCGGGACGGGGATGCTTCAGATAGTGACCGCATGCGTTGATGCACATGCGGTTTTCATCCATGACATGAAAGTTTTCAAAAGAACAGTGGAGATATTTGGGCGGAACGCCCGCATTTTTAAGACAGGTCTCCATGTTTTGCCTGATATGCTGAAGTTTTTGGCACTGCCGACATATCCCGGAATCTGATATTTCCGGATATCCCCATTGGTCTTCAAGATGGTCCCATGACGGAGCATACAAGCGGCCGCACGCATGGCAGCAGTATTCTTCCGGCCTTGATGCAGCTATCAGCCTCTCCCGTTCCTTCAGGTCGTTATAAAACATCTGCATCTGCAAAGCCCGGCGGGTGTTTCCGTATGCAGGTCCGGCTTTATGAGGGTTACATGACATCGACCCGGAAATCGCTTGGCAGGTCAAATCCTTTTCTTCCAGGTTTTTTTTGATCGACAGATACAAAGCCATTAGTTTTCTCCCTGCTGAAGG
>JBAQUK010000233.1:0-10587 GCA_049297455.1 Desulfosalsimonadaceae bacterium
CCATGCCAAATGGCCGAGTTAACGGAGTGTTATCTTGATACCATTGAACAAATTCATCTCCATACATAACTGAAAAATCATTGTAAATGTTTCTTTCAAAATTATCTGATATTGCGATGCACTTGCTAAAACCAGGGACAGGAGGATAAGGAGTGCCAGAACAGAATTCAAAAGAACTGGAACTGTTTTGATGTATATATGTTAGATAAAATGTACCAAGAGAAATTATTATATCTCCTCGAATATCATACTCTAAGTTACCGTTGTCTATTGAGGGAGTATAGTGCCAAATACCCGAAAAGGTTGTATCTTTAGTCATCAAGTATTTCACTGGAAATCCAACAGGTAATTGAAAAACAATTGCGCCCGAAGCCAACCATGAACATACCATTGATGGAAAAGCAGTTGCGTGCGCAAAAAGTTTTAACTTATCCCCATGCAATAGACCAGTTTCAGATGGAAGAATAGAAATATCATTACATGTATAAGGAGGAGGAGTGCCGACATAATTATAATACCATTTTCCACTGTCAGACATAAAACTGGGGACTTCGTTGATAATTTCATTTGGCAGTTGTCCCAATGGTGCTGTTGTCCAACTCTCAAACCATTCTTCTTTACCATCCCCTCCATCCCAACATGGTGAAAAAAACGCCGATTTCAATAAATTCTCAAGCACATCCTTCATTTCAACCTTGCCATCCCCATTCGCATCCACAAGGGAATTGCTGATATCCACATCCACTCCGGCCAAGATTTGAAGTCCTTTAATGATATCAGTTAGTTTTGGCGCTGGTTGCACAGCGATTTCTCGAATTCCTGAAATCGCCACATTGTTTCCGTCAAATGAGGCAACACCAGAAAAAGCGTATGATCCGGATGCGCATACCGGCGGTGTGATGTCATACGTCAAATTCCTTGAAGAGTGATCCATGAAAGGACCAAATTTCACTTTATGACTCATTGCGTCAAAGCTGCCTGAATCGCTGATGTTTGAAACTGTCCAATCAGCCGGAACCAGATCTTCAATCGCATAAACAGACACTTCAGATGCCGGTGTGACGATAATGGTCACAGCAAACACTTCTCCTGCCGTGTAAAAAGGTGGCATATCGCAAATCGCTGTGGATGATGGTGCATCCATTTTTGCAAATTTCACGGCTTTATTTGAAGCACTTACCCAGCATAATGGAGGATCACCCGCTGAAGCAGCATAAACATAGGTTTCGCCAAGTTTCCATAATTGACCAGCTTTGGTGACATAAGTAATTGGAATCGGATTGGGATCAACGGGCCAGACAGTTCCATTTTTCTTGGTATAAGAACGCGCTGGGCCATTGTATTGGGAGTCCTGGCCGTAAAAATTTTGACCCGGCTGGGGGCAGGTAATCTCTTTCGTGTTGTCATAACACTTTGTCTGCCCGGTGTCGGGCATTGACCCGGCAAACACTGATACGGGAATTACCAGCATGAAGCAGAATAAAAATAACACAATGGTCATTGCTTTTGAAGTCTTCATGAACGCTGTCTCCTTTTGTATCGGGGTTCACAAGATCACACGAAAAATTGAACAAGATTGTATGGATTGGCTTATCGGTGAGTTAGATTATCCGAGGGCGCGGCAGTTGTCAAAACTTGTTTTTTTAATTGTTGACATGGCAAAATCTTTAATCGGGTGAGCCCCATTGACGGCGCAATCCTGGGGAATCCCGTCGCTTTTTGAGAAAAATACTTCAGATGAGCATTGATCATCGTTTCGGCCACTCAGAGCCACGACTGTCAGGGAGTGAATTGGTTCCGGTCGCTTACGCTCGCGCCTCGGGTTGAAATTATGGCCGAAATGAGAATCAAGGCCGAGAATCAAGGCCTTCAGACAAAGGAAAAGCGCCGTTTTTGGAAGTCATAGACCACCGGCAAAGCCGGTGGCTTGAAATATATGAACCGCTCAAAGCGGTTGAAAAACTGGAACCACCTGAAGGTGGTTATCCAAATAATTATAGCTTGTTGTCAAAACGAATATTTTGGAAAAATCGAAACCAACATGTGGACATGGTCCGACACAAAATGCCCTTCGATCACATCGCACTCCTTCTGCCTTGCAAGTTCTCGAAATATGCCCCTCAAATATTTCCTGAGATCACCGTATATAACCTTACCTACGGCACTTCGGAATCCAAAAGTGGTACTTGCATCCCCACATGGTATGGCTTAAGCTCTGGTTGTTGTATACGGGAAGTCTCCTTTTCTCGAACTTTGAGCAGCTCAAATTGGGAGACTTCCCCTATATTCCCGTAAATGTCAAACTCTGGGAGTCCCCCGGCAGAGCCGGGGGTTTACCTTTTTTAATTATAAGACATATCTCATAAAAAATCAGGGCTGAAACTGCATTTTTTTGACGTGACTTAGCTTAATTATTTGTTAAAAATTTAATATGTTATTGGTATGTCAGCCAGTGTTAAAAGTCGGGTCCGGCCCTTCAGTTTTCAAGTTGCCGCGCGCACGGCAACTTGCCGCCAATAGTTCGGATACGCGATGACATCCTCAAGCAGGGTGATCAAAGAAAAATCGGCATTGACCGGCGGCAAAAATTTTAGCGCTTTAGAGGAACGTCAGCTCACTTCCACTATCCCGCAGAGTTGTTTTGCGTGATGCTGTTTGTCCTTCATGTCCACCTGGCGTGCGATCATGATCCGCTGGGCCTGGGGAGAACCGGCGCCGTGCATGGATTCGGTGAGATACCCCACGGCCGCTGTGCCCAATGTTAAATTTTCAATGAGCCGCAGAATGCGCATCCGGTTTTGGGTGGATGCCGCAGGATTCCCTTTAAAATATTTTTCAAGCCACGGGCCGGTTTCCGGGGACTTGAAATCCGCTTCCGAAGGCAGTGTGACCATGAGTCCGCCGGCGATATCCTGAGCCAACCTGGCGATTTCATAAGGAAAACGGGTGACGTTCTGTTTGGATACATTGGCCAGCAATGTATTGACGCAATAGGTGCCGGAGGGTTCCGCATGGCCTTCGGCAGCGCATGACAGGGAACCGCAGTACAGGGTTTCATTAAGGTGATTCATCTCAATGAGCTTGTCCTTTACATGAGAGGCTTTGTCGCTGCCGTTGTATTCGGCGATGGTCTGGGCCGCACCGATGAGCACGTCCCCGACCCCCACCTTGCACGCATAGCTCTGGCGGTGATAGGAAGCGAATTTCTCCACCAGGGAACCGGCAAAGCCATATTCCCGGCACATGAACACCCGGTCCCAGGGGACAAAAACATCGTCAAACACAATCAGGGCCTCGTGCCCGCCGAACAGCGCGTTGCCCACATCCATACTCAAGCCTTCCTGTTTCCGGGTGTCGCAGGACTGCCGGCCCATAATATAGGTGATGCCTTCCGCGTCACTGGGCAGGGCGAAGGACACTGCGTAATCTTTGTCATTCTCCCGCATGGAAATGGTGGGCATGACAATGACCTCATGGGAATTCACGGCCCCGGTCTGGTGGGCTTTGGCGCCCCGGACAATGATGCCGTCTTTGGTTTCATCCACGATATGCAGGTACATGTCCGGGTCCGCCTGCAAATGCGGGGGCAAGGACCGGTCGCCCTTGGGGTCGGTCATGGCCCCGTCACAGGTCAGGTCGTTTTCCTGAACATAGGCCAGATAATCCAGAAAACGTTTGTAATAGGCGGTGCCGAGCTTCCGGTCCATATCAAACGTGACGATGGACAGGGCATTTAGCGAATCCATGCCCACGCAACGCTGAAAACAGCATCCCGTGTGGCGGCCCAGCAAACGACCCATTTTGGTTTTTGTCACCAGATCATGGGTATTCTGATGAATGTGGGTGAACCGGTTGATGGTGTTCCCGGTGAGGTGAGATGTGGCGGTCATGATATCCCGATATTCCGGGTCATGGGCCAGTTCATAGGTTTTGGCCACCGCGTTCATGGACGGCCGGATGATGGGGTCCTCCACCACATTTTCCACCCGCTGCCCGAACATATAGACCTTCAGGTTCAACCGCCGGAGACTGTCTTCATACTGTGCTGCCGTCATTAACATGGTTGCGCCTCCTGTGTTCCGACTGCTATTTGCCCTTAAACACGGGTTCCCGCTTTTCAAAAAAAGCCGTAAACCCTTCTATGGCATCCTGGGATGCGGCCACTATCCGGCTGCCTTCTCTCTCCACATCCAGTCCTTTGTCAAGGCCTTCGTAAATACCGGCGGAAATGGCCTTTAACACACAACTGACGGCAAGGGGCGGGCGCAGGGCCAGGCGGCCGGCTAAGGCAAGAGCTTCGTCCATCAGCGTTTCCGGTGCAGTGAGCTGATTGACAAGCCCGATGGCAAGGGCTTCCTTGGCGTCAATGCGTTTGCTGAACAAGATCATGTCCAGGGCTGCCGCTTTTCCCACCACGCGATACAGGCGCTGGGTGCCGCCCCATCCGGGGATAATGCCCAAATTGAGCTCGGTCAACCCGACCTTCGCCTTTGGCGCATCCGCCATGATCCTGAAATGGCAGGACAGGGCCAGCTCAAGCCCGCCGCCCAGGGCATGGCCGTTAATGGCCGCGATAATGGGTTTGGAAAATTGATCGACCTTTCGCCACACGGCATTGCCTTTGTCGCCGATTCCGGGAGATTTGGCCGCATCCGCCACATCCATGCCGGCTGAAAAACATTTGTCCCCGGCCCCGGTAATGACGACCACCCGGACATCCGCATCCGATTCCACCACATCGAGGACTTTTTCAAACTCTTCCAGGGCCGCAAAGCTCCAGCTGTTGGCCGGTGGGCGGTTGATGGTGATGATGCCCATGGCGTCTTTTTTCTCAAAAATGAAATTATCATAGTTCATTCGTGTTATCCTTTACCGGGAAAGGCTCCCTGAAGGGCTGAAAATTTCCCTTCAGAGAGAGTTCATTTCATTACCAAAAATTACAATCCACCGAAGCCCGCATCGTCAATCTCAATCGCCGCGGAACTGAATCCCTTAATGGCATCGAGTTTTCCCATGGTGACGGGAATAATGGTTTTCATAAAAAATTCAGCGGTTTTTAACTGACTCTGGTAAAAAACCACATCTTTTGCCTTGGCCCCGTTGCCGAGCTGATGAGAGGCGGTTGAGGCCCGCCACACAAGCATCCACGCCATGATGGTATCGCCAACGGTCTCAAGAAACGGCACGGAATGGGCAAACGCAGTTTTGAATTCCAGGGACATGGCCTTGCCGCCCAGATTCATGGCGGTTTCTCCCAGCCGGTTGGCCAGGGCTTCCAGCTTTTCAGCCAGTTCCGCAAGTCCCTCGATTTTTTTGGCGGTTGCCACGGTTTTCTGGATTTCGGTGAGGAAATTGATAAACACCTGGCCTTTTTTCATGCCCAGCTTTCGGGCAAGCAGATCCATGGCCTGGACCCCGCTGGTGCCTTCAAAAATGGAGGTGATTTTGCAGTCCCGTGCGTATTGTTCCACCGGATAATCCTTGCAGTAACCGGCCCCGCCATATACCTGAATGGCCTGGATGCAGACCTCGTGACCGTGCACGGACAGATAATCCTTGATCAGGGGCGTCAAAAGCTCAAACATGTCGTCATATTTTTCCCGCTCTTCATTAGTGGCCGCAAGCAGCCCCCGGGTCCGGCACATGGCCATATAATAAAAGAAACTGCGCATGCCGTCCACATAAGATTTCATCCACAAGAGATTGCGCCGGACATCCGGATGATTGATGATGGCCACAGACGGGGCCGCCGGATTGGCAAAATTGATCAGGTCACGGCCCTGAAGCCTTTCCCTCGCATAATTGACGGCCAGCATATAAGCAGCGGAGGCATAGGACAATGCCTGGAGGCCCGTGCCCATTCGTGCGCCGTTCATCATGTTGAACATGATTTTCATGCCCTTGCGTTCCTCGCCGAGCAAGTACCCAACGCATTTCCCCTTGGAGCCCAACGCCATGCTGCATGTGGCGCTGGCGTGAATCCCCATTTTTTCTTCCGTGCCCGTGCACACGATGTCATTGCGGTCGCCCAGACTGCCGTCCGGATTAACAAAAAATTTCGGCACGATAAAAATGGAGATGCCCTTGGTGCCGGCCGGGTCGCCCTCAATGCGGGCCAGAACCGGATGAATGATATTGTCGCACAGGTCATGCTCACCGTTGGTGATGAATATTTTATTGCCGGTCAGCGTGTATGTGCCGTCCGCATTTCTGACCGCCGAGGTGGTGAGGGCCCCGACATCCGTTCCCGCATTGGCTTCGGTGAGCAGCATGGTGCCGCCCCATTCTCCGGATACCAGGCGTTTCACATACATCTTTTTCTGCTCTTCCGTGCCGTATTGCTCAATCATGTCCGCCGTGCCGTTACCCATGGCCGCATAGGTGTATAACGGCCAGTTGGCGGCCATAAAATATTCCACCGCCGCGGTGGAAACCAGTCCGGGAGCGCCCTGCCCGCCCATTTCCGCCGGTACACTCACATTGCCCCATTCGCCTTCCAAGAGCAGCTTATGAACCCGGCGCATGCATTCCGGAACTTTTACGGTGCCATTCTCAAACTTCACGCCGATTTCATCGCTTTCCTGGAATGTGGGCAGTATTTCGTTGATGGCCAGTTTCCGGGCCTCATTGATGATCATGTCGCAGGTTTTACGGTTGAATTCCTTGTACATGTCGTATTTTAAAAGTTCTTCACCATTGAACTGTTCCCAGATCACAAAATCAATGTCCCGTCTGTCTGCAAGCAATTGCGCCATTTTGTATTTCCTCCTGTAATGCGGTTAAATTTAATTGATCTCTATTTTTTAAAAATCATATTTAT
This sequence comes from Desulfosalsimonadaceae bacterium, assembly GCA_049297455.1. Classification (GTDB taxonomy): domain Bacteria; phylum Desulfobacterota; class Desulfobacteria; order Desulfobacterales; family Desulfosalsimonadaceae; genus SURF-3. The sequence goes on from JBAQUK010000233.1 coordinate 6,821, forward strand.
TATGGGTTAGAAAATGAGTTTCAAAAACCGGGCTCCCGGCTTTAAGCCTGCCTGCCGCTTTTCCGGTAATCCCCGTTTTGAATCATCCGGGTGGGTTTGAAAATCTCCTTATGGAATCTTGCGGCCAGGGTTTCCAGTCTTTTGGTCAGAACCTCGGGCTCAATGCCTTGGACAAGGGCGATCAACCCTAACGGGTTACCCGTGGCGTTAATAATGGCCGTGTCCACATCATCATAGGAACAAACGCCCTGACCCACGATTTTTGTTGCTTCATTGACATTCACCGCCACCAGATCCATGGGGTCAAACTTGTCCGTGGCTTTTGCAAGATCAATCACCGGCCGTCCCTGGGACCAGTCGAACAACCCCTTTCCGGTTTTTTTGCCCAAGTCGCCTGCCTTAAATTTGGCCGTCAGGGTTTTGCCCATGGCGAAATCCGGATGAATGGCTTCGGCGTAATACTGGCTGCCGTGATAACTGATATCAATCCCCGTAAAATCAATGGTCTCATAGGGCCCCATCGGCATCCCGAGCTTTCTCATCACCGCATCGACTTCTTCCGGTTCGGCGATTTTTTCATCCAGAATGCAGTTCAGCAGAACACTGCTGGGAGCCTGTATCCGATTCACGATAAATCCCGGCACGTCTTTCCGGACCCGGACCGGGGTTTTTTGATTTTTCAGCACGAAATCATAGCCGATCTGCATGGTTTCTTCGGATGTTTTTTCCGCGAGGATGACTTCCACCAGCTTCATCATTACAGCCGGATTAAAATAATGAAGGCCCAGCACTTTCTCGGGCCGTGAGGTCGCGGATGCGATTTCCGTGATCTTCATGGTGGAAGTGTTGGAAGCGAAAAGGGTGTGGGCGGGCGCAGCGCCATCCATCACCCGGAAGGTTTCTTTTTTTAAGTCCATAACCTCCGGAATCGCTTCGATAACCAGGTCCGCTTCATGCACCGCCTCTTTCAGGTCAATGCAGGGCACCAGCAATTGGGTTTTGATTTTTTGAAAATGATCGGCGGAAACTTTGCCCTTGGCCGTCAGCTTTTCAAGACTGGAAAATATCCGGTCAACACCTTTATCCACAAAGGATTGGCTGATGTCGCGAAGGTAAACTTTATATCCGGCAATCAAAGCGACCTCCGCAATCCCGTGTCCCATATCCCCGGCCCCGATCACGGCAACAATTTTGATGTCATCAATATTCACAGGCTTCTCCCTTTTTCAAACAGATCCGTAAAAAACGTATAGTGAATTACACGCTATTTATAAATTCCCATAATATTGAGCTTGATATTTGTCAATTAAAATAATATTTACAAAACCCATCAAGCCCATATCCGGGAAAAAGCGCGCATAAACAGCAGGGATGCGCCGGAGCGGACCTTAACCAGTCGGCGGGGGAAAGCCATGAAAATCAGTGAATTAATAGAACAAACCGGTGTTTCAAAAGAAACCATCCATTATTATATCCGTGAAGGGGTTTTGGGAAAACCCCGCAAAACCGGAAAAAATACGGCGGATTACAATGAAAGCCATGTGGACCAGATCAAGACCATCAAATCCCTGCGGGAAAATTATTTTCTGCCCATCCCGGTCATCAAAAAACTGATCAAGAAGCAAAAAACCCGGAGCCGGTCGGAAAACTTTTCTTTCCAGTTTCTGATTGAAAATTTCCGGCCCCTGGACCAGTTGATTTTCGCTGAAGTCAATGGTCGGGAGTCGTTTATGAACGCCACAGGGCTTGCTGAACGATGGCTGGCCAAAATGATCGAATGGGAAATTATCACGGCCGAAAAACGGAATGAAGAAGACTTTTTTTCCCAGGACGATGTCATCATCGGCAAGCTGATTGCCGACATGGACCGTATCGGCATCGGCCCCCGGGACGGGTTCAACCCGGAAGAACTGAAAAATTTCACCAGTGTGGTTCGGGGGTTTGTCGCCAAGAACCTGGAGCGCTACATGCAGGCCGGGTGGGATAAGATGTCAAAGGAAGAACTGGTCAAAAAAGGCAGCCAGTCCACGGAATTGATGAGTTTATTCTTTTATCACATCTACCGGAAACTGGTCCGGGAAGAATACCGTCGCTACGCGGCCAGCCATGCTGGACAAGGTGACGGACAGAGCAAAAAGATTTAACTGTTTTTTCTCTGGCCTCAGCGTCTCTGCGTGAGACATGTTTTTTCTCCCGCAGAAACGCTGGGCCGCAGAGGATTTTTGATATTTTCATATAAAAAAGAGGATAAACCCATGAACCCATTTCCCTCAAAATCCACCCGTCTCCGCCACCGGATATTTTCTGGCGCTTTCGAGGCGCTCTCATACGCCGGAACTTTTTCCCCCGCACTCCGGGCTGCCTCCAGACACTGCGACCTCATCAAGAATATTCCGTATGCACCGGACGGAAAACCCGCCCACCGGCTGGACGTATGCCGCCCTGTCCGCCAAGGGTCGTTGCGGCCGATGATCATGTACATCCACGGCGGCGGGTTCACCATGTGTTCCAAGGACACCCATCGGGGCATCGGCCAGATTTACGCGGCGAACGGGTATGTGGTGTTTAACATCAATTATCGTCTTGCGCCAAAATACCGGTATCCGGCGGCCCTTGAAGATGTGGCCCTTGCCTATCAGTGGATTGTGACCAACGCAAAAACCTATGGGGGTGACCCGGAACGCATGATTGTGGCCGGTGAGTCTGCGGGCGGGAACCTGACCCTGGCACTGGCGGTTGCCGCCTGTTTCAAACGCCGGGAACCGGCCGCACGAATGATTTGGGAGACGGGGGTTGTCCCGAAGGTGATCCTGGCCCTGTGCGGCATGCTCCAGGTCAGTGACCCGGACCATTTAATACCGGCCTGCCCCCGCATCAATCCGTTTTCGCGAAAACTCGACCAGCAAATCGCCCGTGATGTGTCCCGGGCCTATCTGGGGCGCGAGTATAGAAAACCGCTTCCCGAACATCATTTGGCCGATCCCCTGCTGATCATGGAATCCGATGCCGCACCGAACCGCCCCTTCCCCTTCACGTATGCCATGGCCGGAACCCATGACATCCTGCTCAGCCATACCCGGCGCCTGGAAGCGGCCCTGGTGCAAAAAAATATCCCGCACATGGCGCGCTATTTTCCCAAACAAGGCCATGCATTTCATTTGCTCGGTTTAAGCCCCCAGGCAGGAATTTTCTGGCGAGAGCACCTGACATTTCTGAGAAGGGAAATAACGGGCTGAGATTGTATTTCTACTCCAGCACCACCAGCACTTGTCTCGTGCTGACGGCATCACCCAGCTTGACCTTAATTTCCTTGACTCTTCCCGCATACTCGCAGGAAATCTGGTTTTCCATCTTCATGGCTTCAAGGATGACAACCGTTTGATATTCTTCAAGTTCATCGCCTTCATTGACCAGAATTTCAATAATTTTCCCCGGCATGGGCGCAACGATTTCTTTGCTCACGTATGGTTCCTTTCAATCTAAAACATTCTCGGCCAGCCCGCCAAAAGCCGCCGGCTCCTCCCCTGCTCTCCCGAAGCCCCGCGAGCCCGGCCCAGGGCCTGAATAATTTCCTTGCGGGTGTCCGCAGGGTGGATGATTTTGTCGATAAGATTGGCGCCGGCCGCTTCCCAGGGACCGCACCCCATAGCCGTCAGGCTAAGAATTTTCCTATATTTTTCAACTGACATTTCAACACTTTAAAAATTTATGCATTGGAGTAGTAGTTCTAATGAACTCGGCTCCTGCTTGCGTTTTTCCAAAATGTG
>JBAQUK010000234.1:0-4589 GCA_049297455.1 Desulfosalsimonadaceae bacterium
TCAAACCGGTTTACTTCTGTTGGGATCATGATGTATACTCCTTTTTTATAAATGCCCGAAATTGGACAGATACGTGGAGTATACACCATTTTTGATTTTTCCGCCGCGTAGCGGCTTCGTTCAACGATGCATATTCAGGAGAAAGGTTAAAGGGGAGTCTCAAATGCCGAATGAAAAAATATTGCTTGTGGACGATGAGGACAGCAATCTCAGACTGCTCACCCAGTGGCTCGTTCCGTTAGGCTATGATTTTGAACTTGCCGCAAATGGGGAAGAGGCGGTGCAGAAGGCAAAAGACAGCAGGCCCGACCTGATCATACTGGATATCATGATGCCGGTCATGGATGGTTACGAGGCATGCAGGATTTTAAAAACAGATAAGGGAACCCAGAATATACCGATTATTATGGTGACGGCGCTTCACGATAGATATTCAAGATTAAAAGGTCTCACTGCCGCTGCAAATGATTTTCTTTCCAAACCCATCGATCAGTCCGAATTAATCATCCGGGTCCAGAACCTTCTCAAAATCAAGGCTTTCGAGGATTTTATGCTCAGGCATAACCAGATCCTTGAAGAGGAGGTTCGGGAAAGGACCAAAGACCTTAAAAATATGAGCAACGAGATGGTGCGGAGACTGACGGCGGCCGCAGAATTTCGCGATACGGACACCGGCGCTCATATATCGAGGATAGGGTTTTATGCCAACAAGTTTGCAGCGGCGATGGATTTGCCGATGGACTTTATTGAGATGATAACCTTTGCGAGCGCACTGCATGACATCGGGAAACTCGGGATTCCGGACAGCATCCTATTAAAGCCGGGTTCTCTTACGCAAGATGAATTTGAGATCATGAAGACACATTCTGCAATCGGAAACAGAATCCTCTCAGGCTCAACCTATCCCGATATCCGGATGGCTGCCGCCATAGCCTTTACGCATCATGAACGATGGGACGGCGGGGGTTACCCAGGAGGTCTCAGAGGCGCAGAAACGCCGGTTGAGGGGAGGATCGTCATGCTTGTCGATCAATATGACGCGCTGCGGAGCATAAGGCCCTATAAACCTGCTTTTGACCATCAAAAGACGTTCAAGATCATCACTGAGGGTGACGGGAGGAGCATGCCGGAACACTTTGATCCGGCGCTCCTCAAAACCTTCAAGGAAATCGCACCCGTATTTGAAGAGATATTCGATCAGCACCAATAGGGATGTTAATGCCTCATGAAAGACAAAGCGACTATCCTGGTGGTTGATGACCAGCCTCAAAACATTGAACTTCTTGAAGCATATCTTGTTCCGCAGGGGTATGAAACCGTCCGGGCGGCAAGCGGTGAAGAAGCGCTGGAGAAACTTTCCGGTAATCAAATCGATCTGATTCTGCTGGACGTAAAGATGCCCGGCCTGGATGGTTTTGAAGTTACCCGAAGGGTCCGGCAGGACAATACACATCGACTGCTTCCGATAATTCTGGTTACTTCATTGCAGGAAACGGAAGACCGGATAAAGGGAATTGAAGCCGGTTGTGATGATTTTATTTCAAAACCGTTTGATAAGATGGAGCTTTTGGCCCGGGTCCGGTCTCTGTTAAAGGTCAAGGCATACAACGACTTGATGAAAAATTACCGAAATGAGATAGAGTCCGAGGTAGCCAGAAGGATTGAAGAATTAGAGCATGTCATGGAGAGACTGCAGAAGGATATTATCGAGCGCAAGCGGGCGGAGGAGGCACTGCAGGAGAGTGAGGAACGTTTCAGACAGATCGCTGAAAGCAGCCAAGAGTGGATATGGGAAGTCAATTGTGAAGGTTTATATACCTATTCTGGTGGTGTTGTAAAAAAAATGCTGGGTTACAAGCCTGAAGAGATTGTCGGGAAAAAGCATTTTTATGATTTCTTTCCCGCCGATAAGAGAGAACAAAAAAAGCAAGAAGCCTTGAAGTCCTTTGCCAAAAAGAGAGCCTTTTCAAAATATGTCAATTCAAACATGCATAAGAATGGCAGCACCGTTATAATGGAAACAAGTGGTTTGCCGATTTTGGATAGCACGGGAAACCTCCTTGGGTATCGAGGTATAGATGCTGACATCACCGAGCGCAAGAAGGCTGAGAGGTCATTAATCTTAAGTGAAGAAAAATTCAGGAAAGCGGTTTTAACCAACCCTGATTCGATGGTTATCACCCGTTTGGCCGATGGAATGTTTGTTTTAGTAAACCAGAGTTTTTTGGAATTGTCGGGGTACACCGAAGAAGCGGTGATCGGCAAAACGGCCCTCGACATCAATATTTGGGGGAATTCGGAAGACCGGAAGAAAATACTCGAAAGGTTATCGGTTGAAGGTTCGGTTAAAAACGTCGAATCCCGTTTCCGGAAAAAAAACGGGGATGTTTTTTCCGGTTTGATTTCGGCGTCAATTATTGATTTGAACGGGTCGCCGCATGTTTTAACGATTACCCGAGATCTCACCGAGCGCAAGCAGGCCGAGGAGGAGAAAGCCAGTCTTGAAGCCCAGCTTCAGCAGGCTCAGAAAATGGAGGCCATCGGAACCCTTGCCGGCGGCATCGCCCATGATTTCAACAATATCCTGACGGCCATTCTGGGATACACGGAGCTTGTTATTTCCGATTTGCCGCAAGGCTCTGATACCAGAGGCAATCTCGAAGAAGTCTTTAAGGCTTCCCTCCGCGCGATAGACCTTGTAAAACAAATTCTTGTGTTCAGCCGCCAGTCCGAAACCCAGTTGTTTCCGATACGCATCCACCTCATTATCAAAGAAGCGCTTAAGCTGCTGCGCTCGTCCTTGCCCTCAACCATAGAAATTAATCAAAACATAAGGGCGTTAGGTACTGTTTTGGCTGACCTCACCCAGATCCACCAGATCATGATGAACCTTTGCACCAACGCATCCCATGCCATGTCTGAAAACGGCGGCGAACTGTCGGTCAGTCTGATTCAGGTCGATGTGCCCAATGATAAATCCGGGCCAATGGATTTACCGCCCGGACCCTACCTGAAACTGACGGTGAGCGATACGGGTTGCGGCATGACGCCTGACGTGCAAAACCGGATTTTTGAACCGTATTATACCACCAAGGGAATAGACAAGGGAACCGGGCTTGGACTTGCGGTGGTTCACGGGATCGTGCAAAATCATGGCGGCCGAATCACCGTTGAAAGCGAACCCGGCAATGGAAGCAGTTTTCATGTCTATCTGCCGGAGATAATGGATTCTGGTGAAGACAAAGAGACGATCCAGGCGGTTGCGCCTGATGCAATGGGAACCGAGCGCATCCTGTTTGTTGACGATGAGTCGACCATTGTAGAGATGGGGAAAAAAATGCTGGAAAGGCTGGGATATGAAGTTGCCGGAAGCACCAGCGGCGCGGAGGCGTTGGAATTATTCAGGGCAAAACCGGATCAATTCGATCTTGTCATTACCGACATGACCATGCCGCACATGACAGGCGATCAGTTGTCTGGAAAGCTGATTGAAATCCGGCCGGACATCCCGATTATCCTTTGTACGGGATTCAGCGAGAAAATGACGGAAGAAGCGGCCAAAGAAATCGGTATCCGGGAATTTATCATGAAGCCGATTTCACGACAGGTTTTGTCAAAAATCATCAGGAATGTGCTGGATGCGCCAGAAAGCGGATATTCACTTTTGAACACCTGACTGCAATGTGCCCACCTCCCCTTACCTTTTGCCGTCCATTTCACCAAACATACCTAAAAAAATATCATATATGATCACAGGGCAAAGGCCTCTAAAATCTCTTCAAGGTCTTTGCCCCGGAAGCCCTTATCGATTTCCGTTGTTTCAGCGCCTTCAGATGCAAAACGGTTTTAATCGGCTGCTGGGATCTCAAAATAATGACAAACCCCCACTCAGTGATTAGATTATTCTATCGAGAAGCTGACTCTGATAAAAGGAATTCCTATTTTTTTGAGCAGGCCTTTTGTTGGATTTTTATTAATCAATATTTATAATCAATTCAAGGAATATGGGGGAGAAGTCGAGGAGGTCTAAATGTTAAACAAAATGGTATTTCAGCAAAATAGTTCACTAATTATTTGCCCTTTGGAGAGAGTAGAATTTGATTCTCAAAGTGTAAATTTCGAAACAGGTGCTGCAAATTCACCGCTTGAAACTTGTTTAAATTATGGATGTAATTTTGCGGATGACTCTAATCACTTATCAGAAAATTTTTGTAAATGCCCTGAATATTTAACGCCTTATGAAGCTACTGCGTTAGAACGGCAATATCTTTATTTAAATAAATATAATCCTGTGAAAAAAAATTTTTAGGAATTTGTAGCGTTAAACAAAGGAAAATTAAAACCGGAAATAAAAACTACACTATTTACATGCACACTCAAGAAATTTTCAATTTATAGTGAGCCTTTTTCTGGAAATAATTTTGCAGATTGCATTTATTGTAAATTCGCTTCGGAAGACAAAGTAAGGAATGTGCACAAAATAACTTATGCAACCTATAAAACCGTCGTTCCAGAAAGGGCAACATAATTCCATTGCCCCAGATGTTCGTCAAACACGATCCGCATCGACTCCTTGAACCCCTCTGCCA